>JAYUKJ010000848.1:0-2384 GCA_043764555.1 Saprospiraceae bacterium | reverse complement strand
AAGTTCCTCATTAGCGCTTCCGTACTCTTTAACAGCAGTCAAAAAAGTTCGAATATCATCATTGCCGTATTCAAAAGCGTATTTTTTAACTTGAAGGGACCCCTCAGTATAAACGATAATTTCAGTCAAAAGCGCGTTAGTTGCGACTGCCGAACCCGCGATAAACTGCGTCGTTTTATCAACAGTTCTATTTTTATAGTTGAACGCAATTTTATTGTAAGGCAGGAAATCATTACTACCAGTGTACAGAATTTCTTTGATGCGCATTTCACGCCCATTCATTTCATACACATAGTTGACATAATTGCCGTATTGGTCATACATCTTATTGACCATCCAAGAAATTGTAGCTGTCCCACTTTCAGTTTTAAACTTTGAATCAGACGTATTGCCATATTCGTAAGTAATCCCGCTTTTAGTCTCAACTTTAAACCAATCGGGGCTATTGGTACTGCTGCCCATTGGTGTTGTCGTAGAAAACGTCTCCATTAAGGTATTATAAGTACCCGACGGGTTAATTTGTAAGCGATTGCCATCCAAAACGTAATAATCTCCTAAACCGAGTTTTACAGGAGTTACCTCGCCATCGTAATGCATATTCTTCCCCGTCCGCGAAATCGCAGAAAGTCCCCCAATATTCCAACCCATCCCCATAATGCCATTCCCGCCTTGACTGTTGTAGCCAATAGAAACACTCGGTACAACGCCCTTCGTGCCAGGCGGCAAGCTAATCGGAATCGTGTAAGAAGCACGTAATGATGCTGATATTGCGCCAACAGAGGTGTGCTAAACGCACAGAAAATCAGAACTTGAATGAGTCGTTTCATAAGTCAATTTGATTTAAAAATGAATGAATTTGGATTAAAAAATAGCAGAGTATTTTCGGCTTAGCCATGGACTAAAGCAAACGAAATGCGCAAAAGACGACTAAGTAATAGCCGCTTGATTAAGTCGCGTTAAAAAAAATAGGTGGATGAAAAAATGGCTTGATAGGAGCCGTGAAAAAGAAAAAATGGTTTAAAACGTGGTTAAGTTTAGGTAATTTGTACATTGATTTAAGTGTATTTAAGTTGAACTGCATTTAGGTTGAGCGCGTGATTACTTGAGTCTTAAAATATTTAAGAACTGGTTTAAGCATCCATTAAGGTGAGTTTCTGTGTGCGCTTTGCTTGGTGTGTATTTATGATACAATAATAAACGCTTCTCTAAAAATGACAAGCGCATAACAACGGTCTTTAGTGACAGCAATTCAATTCAATTCAAAAATAACCTTTTTCATTGATTTTCAATTTGTTTCACCAGTTTAATATTGCTAATGTCCGTATTTATTTCTATTCATTTGTGCAGCATTTTCGGGTAGTTTTTATTGAAAAAAAGGACCCCTCAGTATAAAACGCTTTTTTAACCGCCGACCCGCTGTTTTTGAGATGCGCGCACCACTTTTTCCCTCCTCTCTATTTTTAGTACAAATTTCTTACAAACTCCTTTTCATTTCGGCTTTAAAAACTATCTTTGCGGGCGTTTTGAACAGTTATTGACATAACTCGTTGAAAATCAATTATTTTTTAACAAAATTCTTAAAAATCTTTAGATGCCTACCATCAACCAGCTCGTTCGTAAAGGCAGAGAAGTGATTGAAGAGAAATCAAAATCACGGGCGCTCAAGTCTTGTCCACAACGTCGCGGCGTATGTACGCGTGTTTACACAACGACGCCAAAGAAACCGAATTCGGCGCTTCGCAAGGTTGCGAAAGTACGTTTGACTTCGGGTTCAGAAGTTATTTGCTACATCCCAGGTGAAGGTCACAACCTTCAAGAACACTCAATCGTGCTTGTGCGCGGTGGTCGTGTGAAAGACTTGCCGGGTGTACGTTACACCATCGTTCGCGGTGCGCTCGATACGGCGGGTGTGAAAAACCGTAAAAAGTCGCGCTCTAAGTACGGTGCGAAACGGCCTAAGCCGGGTGCAGCAGCAGCTCCAGCAGCAAAGGCAGGCGGTAAGAAGAAATAATTTCAAATGCCAATAATGCCAAATTCCAAATAAAGCATCGCGCTCTTGAAATTTGACATCTAAAATTTGAAATTTTTTCAAAAACAGCTAATCAGCGACGGAGAAGTGGATGCGGTAAGGCTGGGCATTCAGCGAGGGTTCTGGAAAGTAACCCCCTCAGTATTCGTCGGTTTGAAGGGATTCCAATAATTCCAAATTCCAATAATTCCAATTTTAGGCTTATCGCTTATTTGATGGAATTAGAGATTTGAAATTTTTGAGATTTTCTTTAGAATTAAAAATTTTCTAACAATTTCTAAACGTCTTCTGAAAGATGAGAAAAAGGAAACCGAAACTTCGGGTCATAGCGGCAGACCCGCGTTATAACGACCCG
>JAYUKJ010000847.1:0-8016 GCA_043764555.1 Saprospiraceae bacterium | reverse complement strand
TCCAAGCTTTACCCGATTGCTTATAAATATCCAATAAAACTTTATTGTTCCTCCATTCAACCTGAACAAAATTGCGCGTTTTATCCCAAACGAATGTGTTGCCCGCGGGCGATTTCCAACTTACAAAATGCGTCGAATCCCAAGCCGATTTATTGACGGCTTGCATCATTTTTTGCGCCAGCGCTTCGGCTTTTTCGCCTTTTACGCCCGTCGGACGTTTTTCGTTATAGACAAAAAACGCCGCCGTCAACACCACAACAAGCGTTAACAAAAGGTAGCCAATAATTTTAAAAACTTTCTTCATCAATAGAGATTTGAAAACATATGAGTTGATTAGGTGAACCATGTCTATCCAAAATAAATACTCTCGGAAAGGTATATGCCTAACGTTTATTGGCACGTAAGGTTTATTGTTTTATATTTACGCCTATAGTCTTCATCCGAATAAGACCCCTCAGTATAAACGCGATTTTTTAACAAAAAAAGAGCTTGAAACTGTTTATTTGCGCTCAAAAAGAAGCGAACAACATCATCTTTAAAAACCATCAATCATGCATAAAATAGGCTTACTTATCATGGCTTCATTAATCGGTACGTGTGCCGCTTGTAGCGATAAAACACCCGATAACCCAATAGTTATTGATTCAACTATTTTATATACAATGCCCGAAGAGTCGGAGCCTCACGAGGCAACGTGGTTACAATGGCCGCATCAATATCAATATGGCGTTACGTTTCGAGATAGGCTCGACGCAACGTGGGTGACGATGACAAAAACCCTTGCACAAAGCGAAAAGGTGCTTATAATCGCTTATGACGAAACGGAAAAAACGCGCATTACAGCTTTGTTAACCGCTGCGAATGTACCGCTAACGAATGTAGAATTTAAGATATACCCAACCGACGATTTTTGGATAAGAGACAATGGGCCTATCTATGCCAAAGACAAAACGGGTCAAATTGTGATTGAAGATTGGGGATTTAATGGTTGGGGAAATAAAGCAAAATTCACGAATTGCAACGCGATTCCCGCAAAAATTGGCAAAGACCAAGGCAAAACGGTTGTTGATTTGAACGCGACCTTAACTAATGAAGGTGGAAGTTTTGAGATAGATGGTCACGGTTCGTTTATGGCTTGCAAAAGCTCTATTTTGAATACAAATCGAAATTCGGGCGTCACGCAAGCCCAAGCTGAGGGCATTTTTACGAAGTATTTGGGCGTAACAAATTTTATTTGGTTGGAAGGAAAAGCGGGGTTAGAGATTACAGATATGCACATTGATGGCTTCGCAAGATTTGGCAATGCCACCACGATTGTCACGATGAACGAAGCCGATTTGCTGGATTGGCAAGTGCCACAAGCGGACATTAATACGCTTTATGCGGCAAAAAATAAAAGTGGGACGCCTTATACTTTTGTCAAAATTCCCCTCACTCAGAACGATGTGACAACTACATATGGCAAAAATTTGGGGTACAAAGGCTCATATATCAATTATTATATCGCCAATACTAAAGTTTTAGTCCCAAATTACAACGACCCGAAAGACGCCGTAGCCAATCAAATGATTCAGACATTGTATCCGACAAAAACGGTCGTGGGTATTGATGTTCGGAATTTATACGCTAATGGTGGCATGATTCATTGTGTCACGCAGCAACAACCGAAATAGAAAAAAAGACCCCTCAGTAAAAACGCGATTTTTTTACAAACAGAACCGAGAAAAAACGATGGACGAACTCAAAAGAAAAATTGAAGATTTGTACGATTTTGCGCTCAATAATCCCGAAAACGAGTTGAAAATCATCGAAATTACACGGATTGAAAAAGAGTTGGCGGAAGCAATTTTGCTAAAAACAGGTGTTGATTTATCCGATTTTGTCATCGCAATTGACAATTACGGTATCAAACATACAATTGACCGGCATGGTGATTCTAAAACAGAGGCACGTCATGGGCAAGTCGCTATCATAAAAAGTGATTTTATTTTGATTGAAAAAATCGTTCGAGAAGCGGACTCAATTAAGTACGACCCACGTCAAAAAACACCACAATCAGTTGTAATTGAAACATTTATATTTGAAAAAGAAATTGATGATATTTATTACGTCGTCAAAGATGTGAGGCGCGTTAAAAAGCGTGGGAAGAAAAATACGCTGATTTTTCAAACGATGTACAAAAAAAAACGCCGCACACTATAAAAGCGTACGACGTTTTGAAACCGACGCCGAATGCACCTTCCGAAGAAGTCCCTCGCTCAAACGTCCAAGACGTTTCAGTTTCATGTCGCAAAGTTAAAGCATTTTTCCAAAATTGCAAATTTTAAAAAGCAAAACCGACACCGAATGCCCTTATAGACGAAGTCCCTCGCTAAAACGTCCTAAACGTTTCGGTTTAACGCAGCAAAGATAAATATTTTTTCCAAAAAAGGACCCCTCAGTAAAAACGTGATTTTTTAACAAAAAAAAGATAAAATAATGAAGACGCTTATTAAAAACGGCAGAATTATCACTGCAACCGACGATTTCAACGCCGATATTCTCATCGAAAACGAAAAAGTCGTGGCAATCGGCAAACACATCACGACGAAAGCCGACAAGACGATTGACGCCACAGGTTTGCTCGTCTTCCCAGGCGGCATTGACCCGCACGTGCATCTCGAAATGCCGTTTATGGGGACTTTTTCGTCCGATAGTTACGAAACGGGCACACGGGCGGCGTTGTTTGGTGGGACAACGACGGTGATTGATTTTATCCTCCAAAAACAAAGTAATTCGCTCCATTCTGCCCTTGAAGAATGGTCGGGACGGGCAAAAGGAAATGCCGTTGGTGATTACTCTTTCCACATGGCGGTAACGGATTTTAACGACGAAACGAAGTTAGAAATTGAACAACTCGTTGAAAATGAAGGCATTACGTCTTTCAAAATGTTTATGGCGTATCGTGGGGCATTGATGATTGACGACCGACAAATGAATGGGTTGATGCAAGAAGTTCGCCGTTGCGGTGGTATGGTAACGGCCCACGCAACGAACGGCGATATGATAGATTTTTTAGTTGCAAAGCACAGAAGCGAAGGCAAATTGACGCCCGTTTATCATTATCTTTCGCAGCCCGAAATTACTGAGGGGGAGGCATCAAGCCGATTTACGGACTTTGGTTTTTACAATAATTGCCCCATCTACATTGTCCACATGACGTGCGAAGGGGCGGTCAATGCCGTGCGTGATGCCACGTATCGCAATCAAAAAGTGTTTGGGGAAACCTGTATTCAATACCTCATTTTGGACGCTTCTTTGTACGAAAAACCCAATTTTGAAGGCGCAAAATGGGTGATGTCGCCGCCTTTGCGCGAACCGAAAGACCAATTACACCTTTGGGCAGCCATCAATCAAGGACTTATTGAAGTCGTCGCTACTGACCATTGCCCGTTTCATTGGGAACAAAAACTAAAAGGAAAAGACGATTTTTCAAAGATTCCAAACGGACATCCCGCGATTGAAAACCGCATCGAATTATTGTATTCCGAAGGCGTGAACAAAGGGCGTATTTCGTTGAATAAAATGGTGGAAGTGGCTTGCACCAATCCCGCTAAAATCTTCGGTATGTTCCCTCAAAAAGGCACAATTGCCGTCGGTTCTGACGCCGATATTGTACTTTTTGACCCGAATGAAGAACACGTTATTTCGGCAAAAACCCACCACATGAACGTGGATTATTCCGCCTACGAAGGTTGGGCAACGACGGGCAAAGTAAAGTCCGTTTTACTGAGGGGGCAGTTGGCAATTGATAAGAACAAATGCTTGATTCCTAAGGGATTTGGGCGGTTTATTAAGCGGAAAAAGGTGTCGGATAAGATTTGATGCGCCAATTTAATCACTTGAATTTGTCGATGATGTGTTGCCAAACGCCCAAAACATTCTCTAATTGGGTTAAAGAATATTGATTGGAGTCCGCTTCTATCGTCATACCCTCTTTATAGCGTAAAAACAACCATGTATTTCCAGTGGTAACGACGCCATAAATTGTTTTTGGAGGCTCATTGTACTTATTGTTCCAAAGTCGGGCGGCATACATTTCGGCGGCGCACTGCGGCACTGCTGCCGTGAGGGCATCGTTTAATTTAGCTTCAACGACCGCAATAATTGGCACATCGGGAACTATTTTTAACGGCAATCGCGCCAATAAAAAATCGCAAAAACCTTGCAAACCCTTCTCACTATCAACATTAAAATTGAAACCTGAATAAACAGCGAAAACGTCTTGATTGGCGTCATGCAATTCGTTCAAAATGGGTGCAATAATAAATTCTGATTTAGCTTTCTCGGTATTCAACGAAAATTTTGCCCCTTTAGATAGGGTTTCAGTCAACCAAGCACTCGGTCGAATTGGTATTATCGTTTCACCCTCGAATAAATCCGTCACGACGACTTCTAAGCCCAATGTTTTCAAATCCTCAAACGTGAACTTAGAGTAAGATTTCGTATTGCGCTTTGCCATTTTTATTTTACTCTTTTTATGAATTGAAGTACAAAATTACACATTATTTTCGACACGCGAAACTGAATTATTCTCCTAAAAAAATGCTTTACTAACTTTTTGTGCGCTAAACTAAGATTTTATACAGGAAATTTGTGGTAACATGAATTTTAAGACCCCTCAGTATAAAACGTGAAAAAAGCCGTTTCGAGCGTATCGAAACGGCTTTTTTTAGAATGAATAAAATAAAATCGTAATTTTACATCTTCATTCATTCTAATCATTTCACATTATTTTAAAAACTTAAAAACATGAAAAAATTAAGAATCGTCTTGTTCTTAATGGGGTTTATCAGCGCAGTCAACGCTCAAAGAATCGTGGATAACGACCTGAAAGCCTTAATTTTAAGCAAATGTCCAACGTGTTTAGACAACAATGGCAACCTATTGAGTCGGGCAAGTACCATAACAAATTTGGAAATGCTGGCCATTTCAAATTTTTCCATCAAGACTACCAAAGGGCTTGAAGGCTTCACGAATCTCAAGACTTTCTTCATCGAAAACATTAATTTCGCTGATAGTTTGAGTGTTTTTGATTCTTTACCACCAAAACTCGACAACTTGAAGTTGCGCATGGAGATAGAAAAAATCGCGAAATTGCCCGCTAATTTAACGATTATGCAACTCGAATATTACAACGATAGCGTGTTGGTAGAACTCCCGAATAGTTTAATTGAGATAAACCTTTGGGCGTTTAATATAACCAAATTGCCAAAACTCCCTGAATCGCTCATTGCTTTGTACCTCACCGTCTCCGATGAAGTGAAAACCCTGCCCGCTTTGCCCAATAAATTAGAAATTTTATGGACTTCTGGCTCGAATGAATCGAAATTGACAGCTTTACCAATATTGCCACTGTCACTCAAAAAACTGCACGCAACGGGTCATAAAAATCTTAGATATATCCCCAATTTTCCAAAGAATTTGACAAGTATCGAACTCGATTATTGTGATTCTTTAGACCAAATACCGCAGCCGCTACCAAACGGATTAAACTATTTAAGCCTTACTTTTACAAATGTTAAATGCTTACCTTTTTTGCCAAATTCACTGTATGAAATAAAGGCAAGTGCTGCGACTTGCATCCCCAATAAACCAACTAATCTAATTTCAGTGTTGGTAAACAATACGTATTATACACCCAATACCGTCCCTATTTGCACCAATGACACAAGATGTCCATATCCCGCTAATATTGGCGGAAAAGTATATTTGGATTCAAACAATAACGGCAGCCAAGACGGCAATGAACCCAGTGCCAAACAAGTCATTGTCAAAACAACCGACGGTGGCGTTACAGTATTGACTGATACGTTAGGCAAGTACAGTTTCGTCGGCGACACATCAAAAACTTACACATTTAGTCCCATTTTCTCAAATAATTACTTCAAAATTGTACCCCTCAGTAGGACAATCACAACAACGAACGCCGTAGCACAACGCTTCGATAGCCTCGATTTTGCTATCCAAAGCCTCGGCACTTTTCCCGATGTTGCCTTGTCATTGACATCAGGTAACGCACGTCCTGGTTTTAACTCTATCTCAACATTAACTTATAAAAACGTCGGTACAACCATTCTAAACGGCACAATCACTTTAACACTTGATGCCAAACAAACCTTTGTCTCAGCAGATGTAACGCCAACGCAAAATGGCAACGTTTTGACGTGGAATTACACTAATTTACAACTTTTTGACTTCAAAAACATCAATATCACTCTAAAAACCTTAGTCACTGCACCCCTCAGTAGTGTAGCAGTTTCAACAGTAAATGGCACAATAACGGGAGCAACGGACGTCAATCCACTCAATAATTCGGAGACAACGCAAATAACCGTCCGTGGTTCTTATGACCCGAATGATAAGCAAGTGGATAAAATTGGCGTACCGACGGTAACTGCTATTGCGACAACGAATTTGACTTATACTATTCGTTTTCAAAACACGGGCAATGCCGATGCTATTCGCGTGGAAGTTGTAGATACATTGACGAAAAAATTGGATATAACTACCATTGAAATGCTCGGCGCAAGTCATCCTTATGAAATGAAAATCGTATCGGATAGTGGGAAAGTAAAGGATTTTACAGTCGTAAAATGGACATTTGACGGCATTTATCTACCCGATTCGACGAGCAATGAAAAAGGCAGTCATGGATTTATCAAGTACCGAATTAAAAACGATACAAAAAAAATGGGCTTGACAGTTGACAGTATTCTCAATAAAGCTGCCATATATTTCGATTTTAATCCTCCTATCATCACCAACCAAGCAAGAACACTGTTCAATCCGCGCGTAGCAACGGTCGAACTAAAAGATTTAGGCATAAATGTATTTCCAAATCCTGTTTCTAACGTTTTAACCATTAATTTTACGCAAAAAAAGGAGCATGAACTGTCAATTTATGTCGTGAATATGAATGGACAAGTTTTGATGCATCAAATACTGAGGGGTCAAAATCCGCAAATTAATATGCAAGAATTGTCGGCGGGTTTGTATTTCTTGAAAATAAAAACGTTGGAAGGAATAGGCGTTGCGAAGATAGTTAAGCAATAAATTTAGCCTGTAAAGATTCAACTCAAAAGCCTTGAAAACCCACCGTTTTCAAGGCTTTTGCTCATTTATACTGAGGGGTCCTTCTCACGAACTTTATTTATTTTCAAAAAAATTGACGGCGCGATTGCTTAAAAATATTGTAATTTTAGTCCTTACTTTTAATGAAATTTTAGAATTTTGCAGAAAATTTAATAGATAAATTATGAAAAAAAGGTTTCCAAGACAACTGTCCTCTGGAGCAAACAATACGGTCATTGTGTTGAGCGAAACCGAAGTAGCTAAACTCTTCACACACGATACCCGTTCCGATATTGGCTCGGAAGCTGAAAAAATGCAGTATGCCAATGCCATCAATGATTTAGTTGTAAAATTTATTCGATTGGATTACAACGATGACTTAGAAGCGCAAATGCTCGTTATGGAACGTATTCGCCCCATTGATTACCGGGCTTACGAAGTCGAAATACGGGAATTGTGGATGGATGTCTTCAGAAGTGAACTTCAAAAATTGCACAAATCAGGTTTTATTCACCGCGATTTGAAAAGACCTTCCAACATCGGCGGCTTGGTTTTTGACAATATTTTATTAACAGAACAAGGCTTGCGCTTGATTGATGTGGGCATTTCTGTTATAAAACAACAAGTCGGCAACAAGATTTTTGAAAAAGCTTTGGAGATTGAAAATCAAGAAATTCAAGAATTTGAAGACTATTTTTTAAGTCGGTAAACTTATTCAGCTGGATATAAAAGCGAAAAGCTTTGAAAACACTTCGTTTTCAAGGCTTTTGCCATTTATACTGAGGAGTCCTCAAAAATATTTTTTCCCAATTTCCCAATCCAATTTCCTACTTTTCGCTTTTAAAATTTAAAATCCAATCATAAAATGACGTGTCAAAAACACTTATTCGACCTTGAACCCGA
>JAYUKJ010000846.1:0-2385 GCA_043764555.1 Saprospiraceae bacterium | reverse complement strand
GAGGTTGACTTTGGCGTCCAAAATCGTTCGGTACGGATAAATTTTTTTCAAATACTGAGGGGTCAAATAATTGCGAAAATTCTGTCCCAATTCATACAAAAAAATGGGTTGCGAAACGCAATGAACGCCCAGTTTACGCATCCATTTGAGGTTATTTTTTGACGGAATACCGAGGTGTTCGATGCGGTGTTTCAGTTGGTTATTATTCTCTTTTGCCATCAATTTATAGACCTTCAATACTTCATCAATCGCCCTATCACCGATGGCGTGCGTGGCAATTCGGAAGCCCGCAGCTTGCGCTTTTTGCGCCAAAGGCGTGAAAAAATCGGCATTTAAGCGTAAAACACCGTGTTCCGACGTATTTTTATACGGATTTTTCAAAGCCGCCGTCTTACCGCTCAAGCCACCATCGGCGAAAAATTTTACGGTATTGATGGTCAAAAAATCGGATGCGTACAAATCCGTCAAAGGCAGCGCTTCCGTCGCGCCGTCGGGAACGACAATCGGGATGGCATTTATGCGGATTTTCAACTCTTTTTTAGCGTCCATTTCTTTGTAAACGGCTAACAAATCGGGCATCACGGCGGGGTCGGTTGCTGCCGCAATTCCGCATTTCAACAAGGCATCTTGCGCCGCTAAAACCATCATTTTCAGCGCTTTAGGCGTGTATTTGGGCAGAAAATTTTGCACCAAACCCAAAGCCGTTTCGGACAAAACACCCGTTAAGTTGTTAGAGTTTGAAGTTTGAAGTTTGAAGTTTGAAGGCGGTGCTTCGGCGTCAAAATTGGCTTGGAAAACTGGAATCTCCGCAGCATTAAACATCTGATTTAAAGATTCAAACTGCCGAATTTCCCCACCGTTTGGCACAACTGTCTGGGCGTCGATGCCGCATATTTCTAAGGCTTTGGAATTCAAAATAGCCACGTGCGCGCAGGTCCGAATGACGTAGCACGGGCGGTCGGAAACGACGGCATCCAAGTCAAAACGCGACGGCATTGCGCCGTCAGGAAAATGCGCCTCGTTGAAACCGCGCGCCAAAATCCACGCATTTTTCGGGTTTTTGGCGGCAAATTCGGCAATTTTTGCTTGCATTTCTGCCAAATCCTTAACGCCGCGCAAGTCGAGCATGAACGTCAAAAGGTCGCCCACTTTCCAAATATGGATGTGGGCATCGTTGAACGCGGGCATCAAAGTTTGCCCGTTTAAGTCAATGATTTCGGCATTTCCGTTAGATTTTTTTTCTATATCTGAAAGGGTTCCCACGGCAAAAATATACCCATTTTTGACCAAAATGGCTTCGGATACTGAGGGGTCCTCTTGATGAGGATTTAAGGTCAGAATTGTCCCGTTTTTGATAATTAATTCAGCCATTTTAATTGCTTTTATTCACCACAAAGACACATAGTTCTAAAGGTTTTAAGGCTTTTTATTCACCACAAAGACACGTAGTTGATAAAGGTTTTTAATTAGACTTTTTTATTAAAAAAACTTTGTGAACTATGTGCCTTTGTGGTGAATTCTAAGTGTCGTTAATTAAATTAATCCGCGTTTTTCGTGCGCCCTTTTAATTGCATCTTCCAAGACTTGCAAACCTTCCGTCAACTGGTCTTTTGTAATCACAAGCGGCGGCAACAAACGGATGCAATTTGAGTACAAACCCGCGCGAATGAGGATGATGCCGTGTGCGACAGCATCGCGAATAATTTCGAGCGTCAAGTCGGGGTCGGGCGTTTTAGATGGCTTGTCTTTGACGAATTCGACGAGCCGCATGGCACCGATTCCGCGGCAATCGCCGACGAGCGGATATTGTTTTTTCCAACGTTCCAAAGTCTTGCGCGTCTGCTCCCCTACCCGATTTGTTTTGGCCAAAAACTCGGGACTCGAAATCATTTTTACTGCTTCAATCGCCGCTGCACACGCCACGGGCGAGCCGCTGTACGTGCCGCCAATGCCACCCAAATGAATAGAATCCATAATATCAGCGCGTCCAGTTACCGCCGCAATCGGCATCCCTGCACCCATTGATTTTGCCATGACAACCATGTCGGGAACGACGCCCGAATGCTCGCACGCGAAGAGTTTCCCAGTACGACCCATACCCGATTGGATTTCGTCAAAAATCAAAACAATGCCGTGTTTTGTCGATATTTCACGCAATTTTTGCAAAAATTCGGTCGGCATTGGCACAAAACCCGCTTCACCTTGCACGGGTTCAATCAAAATTGCCGCCACCGCTGAGGGGTCAACTTGCGAAATGAGCGCATCTTCCAAGCCGTCAATTCGGTATTTCAAATACTGTTTTTCCGTCATGCCTTCGGGCGTTCGGTACATATTTGGAATCGGCAAACGGTAAATATCGGGCGACATCGAGCCATAGCCTTTTTT
>JAYUKJ010000845.1:0-2386 GCA_043764555.1 Saprospiraceae bacterium | reverse complement strand
CTAAGTTGCGCTAATTCGCCCATAAAACGAATTTTTTCGGCTGTTTTATCTTCAATCATCCCATTCAACAATATTAATTCATCTTTTTCGGACGGATTAATTTCATTGTTTTGCATCTTCGCATACAATTCCTTCTGCCGCCTTTTAATCGTGGCAGGAATATTTGTTTTGATTTTCCTTTCCAATTGCAATTGGTAGGTGTCGGCGTGATTTTTTCTATAAACCAAACCATTAACGATGTCTGCAAACTGCAAAAGTGCAGGTTTGTCAAATTGTTTGACGCGGTCGAGAAGGTCTTCAAAACCCGTTTGTCCGTGCGTTAATACTGTCTCTACGTTCGCCATTTTTTCTTGATAATTTAATTTTGATGCTCAAAAGTAAGGTTTTTTTGATAAAAGCAACTTTTTATGCAAAAAGAATTTAAAAAAGGGACCCCTCAGTATAGAGCCTAAAAAAGCCTTACCAAACGAACGTTTGGTAAGGCTTTTTTTAGTTAATTTATGCTTATTCTTCTTTCTTTCCTTTGTTAATTTCCTTCAAAATTTTTTGCGATTTTTCAGAAACATCCTCCGTCGAAATCTCGATTTTATCGACAATATCGAGTAAGGTATTTATCCGTCCTTCGGTTTCAAAAAATTTGTTGACCACCGCAATTTTACGGTCTTCAACCAAGCAATAACCCGATTGGAAACTGCCTTTTTCGTAACGGACTTGATAGCCGACTTCGATTAATAAATCCTCTATTTTTTGCAATTGATGCTTTGTATAATTCATCTTTTTTAAGTTTTCTTACTTTAAATATTTAATTGAGTGTAATAATTTCACAGTTATACGTTGTTTTTTGGCACATAGATACGTATTCCGAAAAGTTTTTTTATCCAAAAATAGGTCTGAATCCATGTGCAAAGCAAAGATGAACACAAACGACAAAAAACTTGTTTATTTTATCCCGTTTTATCCTTTTTTTAACGATTCAAAAACGAGATTTGCGGCTCGATAATGATTTGTTTAACTTTCCAAAAGTAGAAAAAACTTTTGGAAAGTGGGCGATTTACCTCTCCGCGCCCTTAATTTTTAATTTTTAATTTTTAATTCAATAAATGGCTTTATTTTCAATAAATCTTCAAACAGGAACCATCGCCGATGAACCCGAAAAAGATATAATCGTCGGCATTGATTTAGGTACAACGAACTCGCTCGTGGCGTATATGCGCGACGGACATCCCGTTTGCGTAGCGAATAAAAACGGTAAAAACACGCTTGTGCCGTCCGTTTTGCATTTTTTACCGCAAAATGAGGGGAATACTGAGGGGTCTTCTTCTGAATTAAAAATTAAAAATTCAGAATTAAATGCCGCCCAAAGTGCCGAAAAAGGCGTTTATACTGAGGGGGCTTCTTCGGAACAAAATCGAGCAATTTTAGTCGGTGACGCCGCGAAAGAGAAACTCGAAAGCGACCCGCAAAACACGATTTATTCTGTAAAACGATTGATGGGCAAGGCGTTTAATGACGTGTCAAATTACGAAAATTACTTTGGTTACAAAATAATTGACGCACCCGATGCGGATACTTTGGTCAAAATCCGCGTCGGTGAGCGCTATTATTCGCCGATTGAACTGTCGAGTTTTATCCTAAAAGAACTGAAAACGCGCGTCGAAACCGAGTTGAAAAAGCCAATTTCCAAGGCTGTTATCACCGTTCCCGCTTATTTTAACGATTCACAACGCCAAGCAACGCGCGACGCAGGACGCCTTGCGGGACTCGATGTGTTGCGCATTGTGAACGAACCGACGGCGGCGGCACTCGCTTACGGACTCGATAGACGCGGCGAAGATGCCCACACAATTGCCGTTTACGACCTCGGCGGCGGCACTTTTGACGTGTCAATTTTGCAAATTCAAGATGGCGTTTTTGAAGTTTTAGCAACAAATGGAGACACTTTTCTCGGCGGCGACGATTTTGATAGGGCGATAATTGATTATTGGTTGACCGAAAATAATGTGTCAAACGCCTTGATTCAGAACGATAAAGAATTGGGTCAATCACTGCGTTTGGCGGCTGAAAAAGCTAAAAAAATGCTCTCAAATGCCGATAATACTGAGGGGGCCATTTTTGAATTAAAAATTCAAAATTTAGAATTAAAAATTGACCTCACGACCTTTAACTCATTGATAATACCCTTAGTACACAAAACGATTAATTGTTGTGTGTTGGCTTTGAAGGACGCACAACTGTCGAAATCGGACATTCAAGCCGTCGTTATGGTCGGTGGCTCTACGCGCGTTCCGTTGGTCAAAAAAATGGTGTCGGAGTTCTTTGATAAACCCGTTTTCAATAATATCAATCCCGATGAAGTTGTGGCTTTGGGCGCAGCGATTCAAGCCGA
>JAYUKJ010000844.1:0-8028 GCA_043764555.1 Saprospiraceae bacterium | reverse complement strand
AGCCAACAAAGCACGGCACAACGACGTCCATCATCGGTTGCCAATCAGAATCTTCGTGCGGAAATGTAAATTGAATTGCGCTTTGCGGGGCCCATTCGCTGGGGAAATGTCGGGTCATATTGATATATTTTTAGCAAAAATACACGTTTTTTGACAAATATACTGAGGGGTCCTTTTTTTGTTTACATTTGTTTTTACAATTCTTAATTTCATTCACTTTTTAAAAACACATACGCAAATGGGAATCGTTCATGCGAACATTGAATTACGAAATAACGGCGATGTTGAACTCAATCGCCGCAAATACATTGGCGAAGACGACATTCGCCAAATAACGGTCAGTATGATGGTGGACTCGGGCGCGCTTATGCTGGCGATAAACGAAGAGATTCGGCAAGCCTTGGGTTTAGCTATTATTGACCACCGCGTATCGCAATTAGCCAACGGTATGCGCTTAGAATTACCCGTCGCAGGGTCAATCGAAGTGCGGTATGAAGGACGTTTTTGCACTACGAATGCCCTCGTTTTGCCCGACGATACAGAGCCGTTACTCGGAGCGATTCCGATGGAAGAGATGGATTTGTGGATTAATCCTGCCCGAAATCTGTTGACCGCCGTGCATCCCGAAGGGCCGATTATGTCGTTGAGATAGGTAGAAATGTTAAATCATCAGCAAAAGCCTTGAAAATTGTCCGTTTTATGACTTTTAGGCATTTTATACTGAGGGGTCTTCTTTTGTCTGAATTTATTCATAAATTTGCTCATCATTTCATAGCGCATTAAATATGTTCAACATTCATTTTGATAAAATTTTTTACAATGAATCAACAATTTGACATACACGGAAATTTGCAAGCACCGCCCGATTTTTCCGACATTTCTTGGATAGATTTTAAAACGTATTTTGTTGAAAATCAACCGATTGACTCAACAAGAAAACGAATTTGGTCCGAATTTGAAGTGTTTTTAACCGCCTTAAAACAACAATGGGATAAACCTTTTCAGTTGTGGATTGATGGCAGTTTTTGTTCTAAAAAAAGCAATCCAAACGATATTGATGTGTTAGTTGAGGTAAAATATGACGATAATGAAGACGAAATCGTCGCATTACAACAAATGATTCGTCACTATCGCATTGAAAAACAAACTTTGGTAGATTGTTACGTGTTGGTCGCCTATCCGAAAGACCATACTTTAAATAGTTGGTACAAATCAGATTATATTTATTGGTTAAATCAATGGGGATTTACGCAGCCCAATCGAAAAAAAGAAAGATTCAAAAAAGGTATTCTCCGTTTAAATATTGAATAATGGCAGCAAAAAAAATAGTTTTTGACGACAAAACAATTCAAGTCGCCGATTTATTGACCCAAATCGCGCAACTCAATGAAATGATTAATTTGCACCAAATGCGCCAAGACGCCGTTGGTCAGCAAACCTATTTGCAATATCAAGATTTAAGGCACACTTTCCTCCATAAACTCAATCAAGCACTCATAAATTTTGATATGACCGCGCATTTTTTAAGTCAAGCGGCGTAAATTTGATAAAAGTGATAGGCATGAATTGCCCAAAATACGCCAATTACATCTCTACTTCCTAATTCGGGACGCAGCGCGTCCCGAATTGAGTTAGACGCTCTCCTACCTCAACGTCTAAAATCCTTATTATCCTTATAAATCCTTTAATCCTAATTCTAAAAAATAAACAATGTCCAACCTCGCCCAACAACGCATACGCGAAGCTAAAGAAAAAAAACTCACCCGACTTGACATCGGCAATTGTGGGTTAACGGAAATTCCTGAAGAAGTGTTTGAATTGACTTGGTTAGAGGAATTCGATTATTGGTCAAAACGATTCTCAAACACGCGTCTATCCGTTTATTTAAAATCGAACAGATAAAAGCCTTGTTGGAAAAAGATAAAATCGAAGACGCGTTGAAAATACGGTTCATTCTGTTTTTTCTTTTTTGACCATATTCTTGAAATTTATATTGTTAATTCAATTTTAAGTAATGCAAATTTACACATTTTTTTAAATTTTATAAAAAATTGACCCCTCAGTATAAAAGCTGAACAGCCTTGCAAAACACGTGTTCTGCAAGGCTATTTTTGTTGTTTGATTAAAAATCAACGTTCTTTATTGCTTAAAAAACTTGACCGATACGTCTTTTACTTTGATAAAATACATGCCCGACGGCAAGTTTGATACATTGATGTCGGTTTGATTGTCGGAAAGAGGCCCCCTCAGTATTTCACGTCCCAAAGCGTCAAAAATCACGTATGCGCTGTTAGTTTCGCCGATAATTGTGAGTTTATTGGTCGCAGGATTTGGAAAGACTTGAAGTTTCGATTGTTTGTTGAAACTCACGGACACTGTGTTTGACAGCGTTTCTTTTCCATCATTATCGAATTGCCGAAGACGGTAATAATTCACACCATTTAAAGGCGTTTCATCCGTAAAACCATAACTCAACAAGGCGGCACTGTTGCCCTTAGCCTTGACTTGACTGATTGCGGTAAAGGTCTTGCCGTTGCTACTGCGTTCTATCTCAAAATGGCTCGCGTTCTTTTCTGATGCAGTTTGCCAGTTTAATTGAACGGTTTTACTGAGGGGGTGCGCGGTGAAGTTGAGGAGTTCAACGGGAATCGTACCGATATTGTAATCCTCGCTTTGTAAAATCAAATTTCTAAGTGTATCACTTGTCGTTGTTATTGTGTTGTGTGAAACTTTACAATAGTATTTGCCGCTTGTTGTTGGTGTAAACATGTTATTTTGATTTGTTGCTACGACAACATCGTCTTTGTACCATGTAAATTGCTGCACGTTATTGGCTGAACCTGTGTTGACAGATAGTGTTGCGCCACTAAATGTAATGGGGATTTTAGCTTGTGGCTCATAACGTACATCTGTTGTGTTCAACCATGATTTGCCTTCAATATCGCCAAAGGTTAACTTATTTCCGAACAATAATATTCTTGTGTAAGTTGGAGGTGCTGAATTTAGCTTAGTATTGCTAAAGTTAGGAACGTTACCACTCAATAGATTATCTCTTAATGACAATATTAATAGATTTGGTAAGCTAAAGTCTGGAATATTACCCGTTAATTGATTAGCACTCAAATAAAAATCTCTCAAATTCGGCAAATTAAAGTTGGGAATACTGCCACTTAATTGATTGGTGGACAATGATAAATATTGGATATTTGGCAGATTGAAATTAGGAATTGAACCTGTCAATTGATTAATACCTAAATCTAATTTTGTCATATTCGGCAAATTAAAATTGGGAATTGAACTTGTCAATTGATTTCTGTACAAGTATAATTCGTTTAAGTTTGGCAAACTAAAGTTGGGTATAGAACCTGTTAATTGATTATTATACAAGTATAATCCAGTTAAATTTGGTAAATTAAAATTGGGTATAGAGCCTGTTAATTGATTATTATATAACCCTAATGTTTTCAATTTAGGTAAATTGAAATTAGGGATGCTGCTTGTTAACTGATTGTGATTTAAATAAAGGTACTCCAAATTAGGCATATTGAAGTTTGGAATACTTCCTGTTAGTTGGTTGCTCATTAGATATAAAGTATTTAAATTAGGCATACTAAAGTTTGGAATACTACCGCTTAGTTGATTGCTATGTAGATATAAAGTGGTCAAATTAGGCATATTGAAATTAGGAATACTGCCTGTTAATTGATTTTGACTCAAATTAAAGTCTCTCAAATCTGGCATATTAAAATTAGGTATATTGCCAGTTAGCTTGTTACCGCTTATACCTAAATGTACCAGTTTTGCCAAATTGAAGTTAGGAATACTACCAGTTAACTGATTGCCACTTAGTTCTAACCAAAGCAGATTTGGCAAATTGAAGTTAGGAAGATTACCATTCAACTGGTTAGTATGTGCGACTAAATCAACGAGTAGAGGCATATTGAAATTTGGAATATTGCCAGTTAGCTTATTATCGCCAAAATATAAAGCATATACATTTGGTAAGTTTATATTCGGCAGAATACCTGCTAAATTATTACTCGTAAGACTTATTCGGTTAACGTCACAACCTGATGTCGTCAAAGTGATACCATACCAAGTTGCCATGTTAGGATTTGTAAACCAATTGGTTTTATTTGTCCAATTGTTACCACCTGCGGCATCGTAGAGTTTTTCTAATTCACGAAAATCATCTTCGAGGCAAGGTGACAGACCGACAGGGAAAGGTCGCCCACTACTGGCAGCTGTGGTAAAAAGAACATCGTTTGAAGGTGTATTATTACAAAAAGCTTCAAATTTGACTCTGTAAGTAGTTGAAGGAGTTAATCCAGATAAAAAGGAAGAAGTCCCATTTGTTATAAATGAGTTTGTAGAACCATTTAAAGGTGCATATTCTATTCTATAAGTGACACCACTACCTGAAGTACTCCAATTGAGTCTGGCAGAAGTTGCTGTGATATTTGACACTAACGGCTCATTAGGTACACTACAAGGAGAAGGCATTGTAAAGTTAATTGTTTCAAAAGAGCCAGAACCACAATCAGCTATGACCCTAACATTATAAGAAGTTGAGAGAGTCAAACCTTGTATAAAATTATATGTACTGGTACTTATAGGCAGTGGAGTCCAAGCTGAACTTGTTGAAGGTTTATATTCAACTAAATAACTTACACCGCTTCCTGATGAATTCCATTCTACTCGAACAATACTTGTAGAAATATACGTGACAGAGGGGCTAAGAACTCTGTTGGTAGGACATTGTATTTTCTGAAAGACCATCGTATAATCAGCATCTACCAAAGCCGTATCAACATAAGATTTCATTTTGCCTTTTATGACAAACGAATCGGCTGTAATTGAACTGATTTGAGCATTTGCTCCATCAATAGTAATAGCAGTATTTCCATCCGTTGACCATGTTCCGTTAGCGGCTTGGTTTTTAACATTAATACCTGAATAAATTCCATTTGTAGAAAAATTCATTTTTACATCATTCATAACTTTAAAAATACCTGAATCACCGCGTACAAAAAGGGTTATTTCATCATTGCTTAGGTGCTTAATTCTAAACCCTCTTACTATCCAATTTTTATTTTCAATACCTAAATCAGTTAATGTTTCTGTTGTTAAATCTTGAACGACTCTTTGTGGATACGTTTGATTTACAAGTGCTGCAAACCTATTATCAACGTTTTCAAAAAGGTATTTTCCATAATACTGATTTACTGTAGCAGTAGGAAGACCTAACCAATTTAAACTTTCAGGGTAAGCGGTTATTCCTTCCCCAAAAGTTTGAACTTTTATTTTACCGCATTCTTCAACAATACATCTTGTTACCTTACCAGGGTAAAGAGCATGTCCCTTAAGGGTATAATTAGTTACACACTTATTATTTTCATCTATGTGAATAGCAATTGGGGCAGCATAGATAAGCTTATTTCTATTTTCAATTGAAATTAAATCGGATTTGGGAAGTGCTGTTAAAAGAGCTTGGTTATAAGAGTCATATAAATTTATTTTTGTTCCAGAGGTTATTGCATTATTGGGGTTATAAGGTGGCAAAAAGACTTTTGATGCAATTATTTTTGAATTAGGGTCTTGATCATAAAAATCTTCGCTGTTAGGTGCTTGATTAGATATTTTACTTTTGTAAAGATTCCAAATATTATTGATTGAGCATTGAGTACTTCTTGTACACAATGTTTTTTCAAGGTCATAAAAGTGATAGTCTTGACGACTTTGACTATTAGCGTCGCAAGCGGCATTTTCTACTTTGCGTACTTCTGTTTCTAAAACAGTGTCATAAAAGCCAAAACTCTGTCTTCCACAAGGCTTGAAAATAATTTCTCGAGTTCCGCTCTTAACGGTTAGACAACCATTATCTATTGCACTTGCATATAAATTTAATTTTATTGGTTTATTGCTACTATAAGGAAAAGGATTTGAGTCATTTCGACTTACTACTGAATAACCATTACATTCAGCCGCATTGATAATAAACGTGTTATTTCCGTTGGGGTTTGTATAATTTACAAAAGGAATAATTATAATATTTTCATTTACGTTTGCTTTATTTTTTGATACTGTAAAATAAGGAATTGCTCCGCCGCCTGTCACACGATAGTAAGTTGAAGAAATATACCTTGTCGTATTTACATCATAAACCCCTGTACCATGATTCCAACGGCTTATGGTTCGCTCCCATTCAATGGAATACAAACCACTTTCATTGATAACTGCTTCGGCTGTAATAAAGTAACTGTAAGCATTTTCACAGCTACTACCAGCATCACCAGGTACTATCTGTGTTTCTTGTCGGGTTATGCTCGGTCCAGTTAGACGAGGGTTTGCTCTACCATTACATATATAGTTATTATTTCTATCTATGGTGTAGCTGGTAAGTTTCTCGGAAGGAATATACAGCCTACCTCGTTCTAAATAACAGAAGACCTGAGTACTTCCTTGAAATCTAACTGTGGTTCCTTTACAAACAGATATTGTATCTCTTGTATCGTTACAAGATGCACCTGAAAGACAACGCAAGTTTCCATAACAGGTTTGAGTTGATTGTGCCAACGAGGGATAGATGCAAAGCACATTTAAAACAATAAGGCAAATAGGGAGTAAAAACTGTTTTTTCATTGTTGAAAAATTTTAAATTTTGAACAAATATTGAGTGGCCTGTCTAAGAAACGCGCACTAACGTCGCCGCCTCTCTTCTATCAAAAATTACTTTATTTTATTTCTTGGGTTGAAGGTAAATAGCAATATTTACACGTAGTAGAATCAAATGTTGGCGTTTTCCCCATGAAAACTACATCATAGACGTTTTATTTAGTAAGCATAAATAATTGATTTACATATTTTTCATTGATTGAAATGCGCCGATTCCCAAAGACAACTTAATCAAATCTCCCCACGACACATCTAAAAATCTTTTTGCATTAAAATTATTCGTTTTAGATTCGCCCAATAAAACGGGTGGTGCAGTCTCTGCATTAATACGCTTACACGGCTCACTATTGAGCAATAAATTTAATCTACAATGGCCATCAAAAAAACAGAAATCAAGGTGCTTAAAAGTGATTTCATCCAGATGTTCCGCAGCATTAATGCCGCCGAACGGGTCGCTTTTCGGCAATACATTGTCCACTTTTACGGACAGCACAAAGCTATTTTGACGACTTTCGAGCGCGTTGAAAAAGCCGTGGCAGAACAGCGAGAGCAAGCCTTTTTGTTGTCCATAAAAAAAGATAAAAAAACGTTCAATAATTTGTCGGATTTAAAAAAATGGCTGCTCGAATTCTTGACCGTTCAAGAAATCAAAAACAACAGTTATGATACGCAGTTTCTCACTTTGGAAGCTTTGAGAAAGCGTAAATTGACGGACGTTTTAGTCAAAAAAACCAAAGATTTGAGTCAGGCGTTGACCGATAACACGGGTCTTAACATTTGGTACGCGTTCATGAAATTGCGGCTTGACCACGCCGATTATTTCAATACAGAAAACGATAAACTCGACAATCACCAAGCCGATATGGGCCAATTATTGGCGGGTTTAGACAACTTTTACATCAGTGCTAAGTTGACATACGGTGCTGAACTGTACAGTCGCACGAGCATTTTGCAAGAAAATTACGAACCAAAATTATTGGCTAAAATTCTATCTTTACTCAACGACGATACATCGTTTAATCCCATTATTTATGACCTATATTTACCGTTAATACGACTCACAAGAGATAAATCAGAAACGGCTTACGAAGACTTGAAAGCCTTTTTGCTGAATGATAAACGATTGGGCCGCGCTGAAAAACTCTCAATTCTGCTTTATATGCTCAATTTCGGTGCTTACAAAGTAAGAAACGGTGATAAAACATACATTCACAAATCTTTCGAATTAGCCCAAATTGGCGTCGAACAATCACTTTTTACCGCCGTAGGTCATTTCCCAACCCGTACTTTTAGTAACATTGTCAACATTGGCAGTTATATGAAAGAACACGATTGGACTAAAAAATTCATCAA
>JAYUKJ010000843.1:0-2389 GCA_043764555.1 Saprospiraceae bacterium | reverse complement strand
CGATTTTGTAACTGTCGTCGTTGCCATTTTGATAATACAAAAAAGTGTCCGTTTGTTGGCTAACACCCCGCGAATCTACGTGAATAACAATCAACCGTTGGTCTTTTATGCCTTTTTTTCGATTGGCTTCGTATAGTAAATTCACGGCATCCGAACGTTGCGTGAGCCGTTCTTTATGGTTGCGCGCCACTTTTATGTCGGGATAAGTCAATTCGTCGCGGTCGCAAATCAAAAAATCACCATCTCGAATGCCGTCCGTCGGGTCGCGATTGATGATGTAAACGATTGCACCATGTTTGATTAATTCCCTTGCCACGCGCAAAGACACATCGTAGGCGTACTCATCTTCGCACAGCGTTCTGCCTTGAACTTTAGCTTCAGCGCCTGGGTCGGGGCCGCCATGGCCACCTTCGACGTAAAAAATCTTACCTTTCAACGAGCGGTCAACTTGCTCGACGTCTTGATAATTTTTGCCGAAAATGGCGAAAGTCTTCGTCTTATTCGTGCTTTTCACGCCTTTTACCGTCAATTTTTCGACCCCCTCAGTACCTTCGACTTCGGCTGGCTTCGTTTTTTCTTTTTTACTACTGTTGCAATTTAAAGCGTAATAAGGCACAAGCAACAAGCCGCTTGATTGATAGGTATTGTTGCGGAGACCAATTTTACTCATCTCTGCATTATAAGATTGCACGGCTTTGGCAACATCCAAATCGGTTGTCCCGATGGACGACCGAATCGTTTTATCGTTGTATTTATAAATCCAAACGGGCATATTCACGGTCTGTCCGCTCTTCAAATCCGCGTTTTTTGACGATAAATTGTTGATTTTTTGAAACTGTTGACTGCTGCAATCATGGCCATCGAGTTGAAATTTGGTGAGTAATTCAGTCGCCGTCATGTTGCGCGTCACGCGAATCTGCCAATACGGCGGCGTTTGTCCGTTCAGTTGTTCACTGGCGAAAAAAAAGAGTAGCCCAATTAGAGCTTTTTTGACTGGAGAAATAGCGTATTTCATTGTGACAAAGGACGGGAAAAATAGATGTTTTACAAGACAAAAGTAAAAAATAAAATGAGAAATGCGTGAAAAATGGCTTTTATACTGAGGGGTCCTTTTTTTAGTTTAAAATGTATGCTTGGCGGTGAGTATGTCATTGATGGCGTGACTTTAACGACCTACACTGTCCGATATGATTTGGAAGTTGATTTTTCGGAGCCGCGAAAAACAAAACGAGCGGTGAAAAAGAAACCGACTTAGAAAATAGGACCCCTCAGTATAAACGTCAAAAAAGGCGTGGTTTCGTTAGAAATCACGCCTTTTTTGACATTTAATGCTGAGTATTTAAGGAAATTAAAACTTCATAACTTCCGTTTTACTCTCCCTGCCCACGCTGTTTTTGGCAACAATATTAAACGTGTAAGTCGTATTGCCTTTCGGCTCAAACGTCCAACGCATCTTTTGGGTCGCGGCGTCAAACGTAAAATTCGTTTGTTGCGCGCCGTTGACGTAAAACTCGATTTGTCCCGCATTTTTCACGTTGCCAATCGTTGCCGTGACGACACTAACGGCTGGTTTTGGGTCGAAAGGGTCAATAACGGGTTGCGAGGCGTTGAAATTCGCAATCGTTGGCGCTTGTTCCGTAGGTTCCAAACCGCCATTGTCGTCGGTAGGCAATTTGCTGTCCGTCGTTTTGTCGTTTGTTTCGGACGAGCGCTTGACTTTATCGCGTTGGATGGTTGCCGTTTTTTCCGCCGTTCCGTCGTTGTTCGTCGCGCGAACGGTGAATGTATTGCCGCCAATTGCCAAATTCGATTGCGCTTCAACTTGATTTCCAGAGAGTCTAAACGACAATTCGGCACCGTTCAAATACACTTTTACTTGATTTTGGTTGACATTTTGAACCGTTGCAACCAAAGTTACGGATGGGTCTATTGTGCTGCTGCCATTCGTTGGACTCGAAATCACCACCGTTGGCGGCCTTTTCGTCGGCGGCGTTGGCGGTTCAATCGGCGTATCAGGCAAGCGTTTTACGCGCAACGCAAAGCGCGTGGCGTCTTCCGAAGCGCCGCCGTCGTTGGTTGCTTTTATCCGAATTTGATTCTCGCCCGCGTTGAGATTCACCCTTGCGGTGACGCTTCTATCCGAATTATTATAAACAAAATTCGTCACACGGTTACCGTTCAAATACATCTCTACTTGATTGCGATTGCTCACATTTTCGATATTTGCGCGTATTTCCACGGGGTTTGTCTCAAAAACCTGCCCATCGGACGGCTGATTAATTCGAACCGTTGGCGGATTGGCGCGTGGTTTTTCGGCGCAAGTCACCGAGCGTTGGTCGCTGCCGCTGCCCGCCGCATTGCGCGCACTCACGACAATCTGATTGGTGCC
>JAYUKJ010000842.1:0-8076 GCA_043764555.1 Saprospiraceae bacterium | reverse complement strand
ACATCGTCTCGACCTTCGCACGGCTGCCGAGCATTCCCAAATATTTAAAATTTTTTTCAGACAGACCCCTCAGTATTTGCTCGTCCGAGCGGTAACCGACGGTCATTAAAACGATGTAAATATTGTCGCCTTCGGGGATTAAATCGGGGATTTCGGCGTAATTCACGACCGTTTTTTCATGCGCCGATTCGTTTTCAATAAACGTGTTTAAGTCCGCTCTGTCGTCAAAAAGATGAATTTTGAAAGACCCCAAAAGCCGCATTTGGCGCGACAAAGCCAGCGCACAATGCCCCGCGCCGACGATGTACAATTGATTTTTGAACCCCAATTTTTCGACATAAATACCGTGTTCCCAATGCTTTACGTGGTTTTTAGATGCTGTGAAATGGGGCATTTTTTCTAAAATTCCCAAATCTGAAACATACCCAATACCGTCTTTTGACAAAAAAAAGGACCCCTCAGTATCGCGGCTCAAATCGGTCAAAATTTGTTCAATTGTGGGCAAATCATCGACTTTCAAAGTGTAAAAAAAAATGGTTTGTTCGCCGCTGCAAATCATGCCGCTTTGGTCTTGCACTTCGTCTTTTCGATGAATTTGACGTTTCACAAATGCCTCGTTTTTACCTTCTCGCAAGTGCGTAACGGCGAGCGTAACGAGTTTTTGCTCCATCATGCCGCCGCCGATGCTGCCGAAAAGCGCGTGTTGCCCACTTTTTGAATCAAAAGAAATTGCCATACGGAAACCCGTTCGGCCAGGACTACTGCCCGTGCTGTTAACGACTTGCAACAAAATGACGCTGTTTTTAATGCGTATTTGGTCGGCTATGAAGTGCATTAAATTTTTCAACAGATAAAATATTTTAAGGACTTAGTAGCCCATGGAAATTGCTGGTCTATGGATAACTAAAGCCGTAATTTTTTTTGTGAATGATTCGTGTAAATTGAGAGGGTGACCGTGAAGGTCGCCCCTACGTATATGCTTGACTGCCAAACATATACGTAGGGGCGACCTTCACGGTCGCCCTTTTTGCTTCACGGTCGCCCTTTTTGCTTCACGGTCGCCCTTTTTGCTTCACGGTCGCCCTTTTTGCTTCACGGTCGCCCTTTTTGCATAGATTATTCGCAGCTAAAAATTATTTAATTCTAAACTTAAAACCGCCGAAATAATACCGCAAAGAAGACGGTTCAAAATAGCGGTCATTTTGGGCATTTATCAAAATATTGGCGACATAATTCGTGTTTGTCACGTTGTTTATACCCAAAAATGGTTCAATTTGGCAGTTTTTCAGGTTGAAAATATGCCCCAATTTGAGGTTCAAAAGCGAATAAGCATCCGCTGAAACGGTGTTGGCATCGTTGGCAAAAAGAGGACCAACAAATCGGCATTGTGCGGAAGCAAAAAGTCCGTCGATTTGGGCATACCGCAACTCAATTTGCGCGTTCGATTGCGGGATTGCGGGAAGTGTTTTCCCGTCAAAAACGGTCGTATTCACGGAATAAGTGGCGTATTTGAAATCCGAAAACGTATGCGTATAATGAAACATAAAATGCTCGGCAAGCGGATAAGAAAAACCGATTTCGAGACCTTTGCGCACCGTTTTTCCCGCATTTCGGAAGTAAGTTTTGCCCGTTTGACCCGCGATTTGATAGGGAACCAAATCATTTTCGGTCTCAATCCAAAACATCGCGACGTCGAAATAACCCTCATTTTGACTTTGAGAGGACTCCTCAGTATAAACGCCTTTTAAGTCTGAATTTTTTTGCTTCGTTTCTCGCAATGACGTTTTTAATTCAGAAAAGGACCCCTCAGTATAAACGGCATTTTTTGTTGAAAATCGACCTTTTGTTCCAATTTCAAACGATTTTGCTTGCTGCGGTTGAAGAATTGGGTTAAAACCGCCGCTGTTATCGGGATTATTGGATAATTCATTCAAAGTCGGACTTTCAAAGGTTGACGAATAATTGGCGTAAACCGACGCATTTTTGCCGTATTCATACGTCACGCCCGCCATCGGATTTATTTTTGAAAACTGCCGATTGCCCGATTGATTGCCGTCAACTAAATAATTATCGACCGCTTTTAGTTGCAAATCATCGTAACGAACGCCCAAAGACACCAACCATTTTTTATTAATTTGAAGGTCTTGCAAAGCGTAAATTCCTGTACTTCGGAACGTTTCCAATTGATTTAAAACCAATTTATCTTGGTTGTACTTAATGGTTCCGTCGGTTTTTGTTTCTTTCAAATAAGAAAAACGTTGCCGCGTATCTGCTTGATTTTCAACATCTAAGCCCAATTTTAAGCGATACGACATGGTTTTTATTTTTTGATTAAATTGATAATTCACACCCAAGCCGTAGTAATTTCGTTTCAAATCTCCGTAACCATTCGTCGCAACGGGCAAGCGATTCAAAAGCGTTCTAAACGTGTAAAAAGTCCGCGCATTGAGTTGGTGTTTAGCGTTTATTTTTGTTTCAAAAGTTGCCCCTACCCTACCCTGTTCAACCGTTTCGCCCGTTTCAAACAATAGATTTGGCGCGCCCGCTTGTCGCGGATTGTCCCTAATTTGTTGCGCCGTCAAACCGCCCGGGTCGTTGGCAATCGGACTGTTTCCGTAGTTTGCCAACAGCGTTAGTTGTGTATTTGGTTTGAATGCGTAAGCCATTTTAGCGTTGAAAATGCTGTTTTTCATTTGACTTTGCGCGCGATACCCCTCAGTATAATTGCTCGAAGCATTGATAAAATAAAGAAATTTATTGAATTTTTGCCCCATTTTCATTTGATACCGTTGAAAACCGAACGAACCACGGCTCAATTGCCCCTCAAAAAGCGGCTTTCGTGCCGTCGGATTTTCGGTGAGCATATAGATAACGCCGCCCGCCGCGTTGCCGTACAGACTCGAAGCCGCGCCGCGCAAGACTTCCATCTGACGAATAATGCCCATGTCTAAATTGTCAACGTCGGCTTGACCGTCGGGCGTTCCTTCGGGCAAACCGTCGGTAAACAAGCGAATGCCGCGAATGCCAAAAGCCGCGCGCGCGCCAAAACCACGAATCGAAATGCGTAAATCTTGCGAGAAATTGTCGGGATTCAGCGCAAAAACGCCCGGAATTGACGCCAAAACTTCGTAAGGCGACAATTGTTGCGTGGCGGTTTGCAGCCGTTTTTTATCCAAAACAGTTACCGCCAAAGGTGCTTTTATTGCCGTCAACGTGAGGCGCGTTGCGGCAATTTCAACAACTTCTAACGTTTTGGGCAGCGTGTCAATCGGCGCGTTTTGTTGCCCAAAAAGAAAAATGGGTAATACCATAATACTTAAAAATACAATATTCTTTGTATTACTTAGCTTAGTCATGTGATGCATATGTTTTGTATTTTTAGGCTTACGCTTATTATTTTTAATATTTTTTTTTGAATAAATTTATAAAGTATTGACAATCAAATTTTTACCAAAACTCGATGTTCCAGTTTTTTTGTAACGATATAATTTCATGGAAATTCCCGAAGGGAATATATGTTTATAGCACTAAATCGGGCATTTTTCCCAAATCCCGAAGGGATTATATGTAAAAATGTGCACAATTACATAAAATCCCTTCGGGATTTGGGAAAATCACGCCATAATATTTCTATAAACATACATTCCCTTCGGGAATTTTAGGCGAAAATGCTTGATTTTAAAAAACTGGAACATCGAGTGAAAATACTGAGGGGTATATAGTAATTTCCGCTTTGGCTTTTTCACGGCGGCGTAGCTGCAAAATCTTGGTAACACTCGACGAATAAACGCTGCCTATGATGCGGTGTAACCGCAAAACGGGCTTGTTGTAGGACTACGCCCCGATTTTAAGTTTTTTAGTCGCGGTTGTGTTACCGAGATTTGGCAGCTACGCCGCCGTGAAAAACACCACTTTTGCCCATAAAGGTAAGCGCCGAACGGCGTTTTCGTGCGGCTAAGTGCGCGTTTTTGACGGAATTTATCGAAAATACTCAGGGGTCCAATTTAGATTTGTGCTTAATTAATTTAGTTTTTATTTTTTTTCAAGACAATTCTGCTACTTTGCGAACTCGAATACACGTAATATATTCTTTAAAATAAAAAATCAACCAACTTTATGAGTACCAAAAAAACATTGAAAGAAGATGCCCTGCATTACCACGCCAAAGGGCGGCCTGGCAAAATCGAAGTAATTCCTTCCAAAGAAACGGCGACGCAGCGCGATTTGACCCTCGCCTACTCGCCCGGCGTTGCGGAACCTTGTTTGGCGATTGCCGAAAATCCCGAAGATGTCTATAAATACACGGCAAAAGGTAACTTGGTCGCCGTGATTTCTAACGGAACTGCCGTGTTAGGCTTGGGCGATATTGGTCCGGCGGCGAGCAAACCCGTGATGGAAGGCAAGGGACTTTTGTTTAAAATTTACGCCGATATCGACGTTTTTGACATCGAATTGGACACTAAAAACGTCGAAGAATTCATCAGAACGGTCAAAATTTTGGAACCAACATTCGGCGGCGTGAATTTGGAAGACATTTCGGCGCCTGAATGTTTCGAGATTGAAGAGCGTTTGAAAGCCGAAATGAACATTCCCGTCATGCACGACGATCAGCACGGAACGGCGATTATTAGCGCGGCAGCCTTGCTCAATGCGCTCGAAATTGTCGGAAAAGACATCAAAGCGGCGAAAATTGTGATAAATGGTGCGGGTGCTTCGGCGATTTCTTGCACCAAATTGTACAACAGTTTGGGCGCTCAAAAGTCGAATATTTTCATGTTTGATTCAAAGGGTTTGATTCACCCGAGTCGAACGAATTTGGATGGTAAAAAAAGTGAATTTGTCAACGGCACGGTTGATGCCGCGACCTCATTGGCCGATGCTTTAGTGGGCGCTGATGTGTTCGTCGGCTTGTCGAAAGGCAATATTTTGACGCAAGACATGATTAGACCCATGGCAAAAGATTGCATTGTGTTTGCGATGGCCAATCCGACGCCCGAAATTCCTTACGAAGACGCAATTGCGGCGCGAGAAGACATCATTTTCGCGACGGGACGGAGCGATTATCCGAATCAAGTCAATAATGTATTGGGTTTTCCGTACATTTTTCGGGGTGCTTTGGACGTTCGGTCGAAGGTAATTAACGAAGAAATGAAGCTCGCGGCGGTGCGGGCGTTGGCAGATTTGGCGAAAAAACCCGTGCCAGACATGGTAAATATGGCTTATGGGATGAGCAATTTGGTGTTTGGTCGCCAATACATTATTCCGAAACCCGTTGACCCGCGTTTGCTAACGACGGTTGCTCCCGCGGTGGCTCGGGCGGCGATGGAAACGGGCGTTGCGAAGTTTCCGATTCAGGATTGGGAGGCTTACGAAACGCAATTATCGAAGCGTTTGGGCTTGGATAACACGCTAACGAAGGTAGTTGTGAACAAAGCTAAGCAAAATCCGAAACGGGTTGTGTTGGCCGATGCCGAAAATTTGGCGGTCTTGAAAGCGGCGCAACAGGTGCGAGAAGATAAGATTGCAACGCCGATTTTGTTGGGAAATGTGAAGAAAATCAAGCAATTGATTCAGGACAATCAGTTGGATTTGGCGCACGTGGAGATTATTGACCCGATGTCGCCGCAAAATGACGTGGACAAAGCACGTTTGGCAAAATTTGGCGATATGTTTTTTGAAAAACGCCAACGTAAAGGCTACAACAAGGCAGAAGCGCACGATGTCATTCGCCGTCGCACGTATTTTGGTTGCATGATGGTCGAATCGGGTGAAGCGGACGCGATGATTGGCGGTTTGACGCGCAATTATCCCGATACGATTCGCCCCGCTTTGCAAACAATTGGCAAGCAAGCGGGCGTGAAAAAAGTGTCGGGAATGTACATTTTGATGAGTCGTTTTGGACCGCTTTTCTTGGCCGATACAACCGTTAATTTCAATCCGACGGCGGAAGAACTCGTGGAAATTGCGGAATTGGCGGCAAAAGAAGTCGAAAAATTCAATATTAAGCCGCGCATTGGTTTGCTTACTTACTCCAATTTTGGCAGTGCCGACGGCGACGACGCGATTAAAATGCGTAAAACGGTCGAATTGCTCAAAGCAAAACGCCCCGATCTTGTGGTTGACGGTGAAATGCAGGCGCATTTGGCGTTTGATACCGAGCTTTTGAAAGAAAATCATCCGTTTAGTAGCTTGGCAAATGGTGGCGCGAATGTGTTGATTTTTCCTAATTTGTCGGCATCGAATATTGCTTATAATTTGGTGAAAAGCATTGCCAATATTGAGAAAATTGGACCCGTTTTGATGGGTCTGAAAAAACCCGTTCACTTGTTGCAACTCGGCAGCACGACGCGCGAAATTGTGAATATGATTGCTATTTCGGTCGTCGATGCGCAGATGAATAAGTAGAAAATAATAATTTTACTATGCAAAAGTTGTCTCAACGGACAACTTTTGTATTTTTGTACCGTTAAAACATATTAAAATGAATGAAAACCCGAAGTACAGAACGATTACTTTGTTTAAGGATTATTTTGAGGTATTTTTTGCCAAGCAGCGGCAGAAAGTAAAAGATAAAATCGTTTGGACATTGAAGTTGATTGAGGAAATACAACACGTTCCAGAAACATATCTCAAGCATTTAACTGGGACAGACGGGATTTATGAAGTTCGTGTCCAATCGGGTAATGATATTTTTAGAATTCTTTGCTTTTTTGACGAAGATAAGTTGATTGTTTTGGCAAATGGGTTTCAGAAAAAAACGCAAAAAACACCCCAATCTGAGATAAAAAAAGCAATTAAAATAAAGGCAGAATATGAAAGTAACAAAGAATAGCGATTTAAAAACGTTAGACCAATTCATCACCGAACAATATGGTGAAAAAGGAACTGAACAATTTCAAAACCTTGAAAAAGGCTATGAAGTCTTTAAATTAGGCGTGTTGATTCAGGAGGCACGCCTCAAAAAAGGCTTTACGCAGGAACAACTTGCGGATAAAATCGGGACGAATAAAGCCTATATTTCAAAGGTTGAAAATAATTTGAAAGACGTCCGTTTTTCGACATTGCAAAAAATTATTGAAGGTCTCGGCGGACAATTGAATTTTTCTATTTCGTTGTAAAAAAAATGACCGTAAAATGCAGCATCAATCCTCTTGAATTTTCGATGTCGAAAATTCAAGAGGATTTTTTTTGCAAAAAAGGACCCCTCAGTATAAAACGTGTTTTTAAGCATACGCCGCATACAAATCATAAAAGTAATAGAGAAAATAAGCGTAACTTGAATAACAAAACGCATAAAAATAATACAAGTAATATGCATAATACAAAACATAAAAATAATACAATGCATAAAAATAATACAAAACATAAGGTTCTTACAAATAATACAAGTCTTAATAAACATAAAAGTCTTACGAAGAATACGAGTAATAAAATTAGCCGCTAAATCAATTTAAAGGAACGACATTTGTCCACAAGCACAATTGGTGTGATGGTTATTAAAGTGGCTTAAAACGGGTTTATTTAAGCAAATTCGCGTATTATTGCGTGAATTCTTGTTTCTAATTTCCTATTTGCAATAAAAGTTTACTCATATTACTCGTATTATTTTGTAACAAAGTGTTATTGTTTAGCCGTTTCGCGCCGCGCAAAAAAGTCCATTTATGAATTTCGGGAACGAAAGCGTTCAATATTTTTTTCGTGATTACTTGGTAATTAGCGTAACAATAGCTTACCTTTATGCCACAGTAATACAATGCATATGAAGTAATAAAAACTTACTTTTATGTAAGAGTAATACGCCTCACATCATTCATACGACTCATAAAAAGTAAAAAATTTGAAAACTATTTGTATCGTCAACCACAAGGGTGGGGTAGGGAAAACGACTTCCGTTGCCAATATTGGCGCGGGACTCGCCTCAGCGGGCGCTAAAGTTTTGCTCATCGACATTGATGCGCAGTGCAATTTGAGCGAATCTTTTGGACTTGTTCGCCAAGTGCCGAACATCTACACGTCGATGACGCAACGGACGGCGTTGCCAATTTATTCCGTCAAACCGAACCTCGACGTTGTGCC
>JAYUKJ010000841.1:0-2401 GCA_043764555.1 Saprospiraceae bacterium | reverse complement strand
TGAAATTGAAGCGGGGATTCGCTACGATTTTAGGCGTTTGTGGACGGATTCCACGCGTTTCGGACAGACCGATAAAACGTTTTCGTTTGGCAATATTTCGGCAAGTGTCGGTGGCATTTATCACTTAAAAAATTGGGGAAAACTCACCGCAAACGTTGGCACAGCTTGGCGCAGTCCGAACGTAAACGAACTGTTTAGCAACGGTATTCACCACGGGACGGCAAGTTTTGAGCGCGGCGACCCGAATTTAGTGCCGGAACGCTCGCTTTCGGCCACTTTCGGTTTTGAGGCGTCAACCGCAAATTATCAAATTAACTTAAATGTTTATCAAAATCAAATTTCAAATTTTATTTATCTCCAACCCGACACGACGCCCGTTTTGACGATTCGCGGCGCATTTCCCGCTTTTTCTTACCGTCAAACCGACGCGATACTGAGGGGGGGCGATGTGAAATTTCAAGTCCGATTGGTGAAAGATTTATGGTTTAAAAGTTCGGCAAGTGTCCTGCGTGCCGAAAATTCTACAACAAAAACGTGGTTGCCGCTGATGCCCGCCGACCGTTGGGAAATGGGTCTTTTGTACAATTTTAGAAACAAAAAAGTGCAAAATGGCTTTGCTGAAATGAGTATTTCAAGGATTAAAAAACAAAAACGTGTAGAAACTTTAACCGATGCGACGGGCGAAACAACGATTCGAGATTACGCCGCCGCGCCCGAAGGCTATACATTGCTGAACGCTGCTCTCGGTGGTGATTTTCGATTTTTCAATAAAAAAACGCAAATTATACTGAGGGGGTCAAATTTATTGAACGTGGCGTATCGAGACTATTTGGACAGGCTTCGGTATTTTTCAGACGCCGTTGGTCGGAATGTTTCGGTGAGTTTTAAGGTTGTTTTTTAAATTTTAATTTAACATAAACAATTGATTTTAAACGATTTAAAAACAATAAAAATGATTCAAATCCTTGCAAAAAAAGAATTTATCGCTTTGTGGCGTGACCGCCGTTTTGCGCTTGTTGGTGGTCTGATTGGCTTGCTTTTGCTCGTGGCAACGGGAGTTGGTTATTTGAGTTATCAAAAAATTCAAGCGGAACGTTTGGCAGCCAAGGCGCACGTCCGCGAGATGTGGCTCAATCAAGGCGACCGCAATCCGCACTCGGCGGCGCATTACGGTTCGTATGCCTATCGTCCGAAATCGCCTTTGAGTTTTATGGATTTTGGAACGGACACATATACGGGAATGTCGGTGCGTTTGGAAGCACACAAGCAAAATGATGCTCAATTTAGTCAAGGGCAACAGGCAAATTCGCTCATTCGGTTTGGCGAATTGGCGACGGCTTTTGTGTTGCAAGTTTTGATGCCTTTATTGCTTATTTTCCTCTGTTTCAGCGCTTTTACGCAAGAAAAAGAGGAAAAAACGTTGCAACTTTTACTGTCGCAAGGCGTGTCGGTGCGGCAATTGGCTTGGGGCAAAATCTTGGGTTATTCGGCAGTTGTGGCGTGTTTGGTTGTGCCTATTCTGTTGATTATCAGCACTTTATTGATATTTACAACCGATGCGTCGTTTTCGGGCGATTGGTTGCCGCGCACCGCAATTTTGATGTTAAGTTACTTGGCGTACCTTTTTATTTTCATCATGTCTGCCGTTTGGGTTTCCGCCAAAATGGATACTTCACGCAGTGCTTTGTTGAGTTTGCTCTCGGTTTGGGTGGTTTTGTGCATCATTATTCCCAAGGCAACCGCCAATATTGGGGCAAATCTGCATCCCGTTCCGTCGTATTTTAGCTTCAATAAAGCGATTCGAGAAGACGAAAACAAGGGCATTGACGGACATAATCCCGAAGATGAACGGGCAAAAGTGTTGAAAAAAGAGGTTTTGACAAAATACAAAGTCGATAGCGTAAGCCAATTGCCCGTCAATTTTGACGCAATTCAGATGCAAGAAGGTGAAAAATACACATCGGCGGTCTATGACAAGCATTTCAAAACCCTGCAAGCCACTTTCGGGGCGCAAAATCGGGTGTCGGAAATGGCGAGTGTTGGCAATCCTTTTTTAGCGATTCGGCAATTGTCAATGGCTTTGGCGGGTTCGGATTATGTGACGCACGCCGATTTTCAGCAACAAGCCGAAAAATACCGTTTCCGTTTGGTCGAATTGATGAATAATTATGCGCGGGACCACTCCAAAACGGGCGATTGGGATTTTACGGTGAACAAAGAAGTGTGGTCGCAACTGCCTGATTTCCCATACAATACCCCCTCAGTATCGGCGGTTTTAGGGCGCAATTCGGTGTCTTTGGCAGCTTTGGGCTTGTGGCTTGTGTTGGGCATTTTGGCAATTTCTAACCTTAAAATCAAACTTTAACGATGGGAACTATTTTAAAATATGAAGGCATTAACC
>JAYUKJ010000840.1:0-8077 GCA_043764555.1 Saprospiraceae bacterium | reverse complement strand
CACGTGTGAACGAATAGAAAATTATATTTTATACACCCATTAAACTATTGAAAGGTATGTGTAATTCTTTATGAAGTGTTCTGATTTGGTTCAACGACAATTGTCTTTTACCGCTAAATATTTCAGATACTCTATTGGAACCCAATAATTTAGATAAGTCTTTTTTATTTATATTTAATTGTTCCATAGCCTGTTCAATAACCTCAGTCACTGTCAATTGAATTCTATTAAATTCAAAATTCTTCATTTCGTAGGCTTCAATCAAAGTGGTCAAAGCGTCAAGATGTTCATATTGCTTATCCGCTTCTCTGGGGTCGTCAAATTCCATATCACTTATTTCTTCTGCCCATTCGCAAAACTGCATATAGGTAGCTTCATTTGCAATAGGCGTTATCGAATATTTTGAACTTGGAAATTTCTTCATCATACGTTGTATTTTTAGATGTTAGCAATATCGCTAATTTTATCATATTCTGAATGAGTGCCAATAAAGCGTATATAAACGACTTGCGCTCTTGGATTAAATTTAAACTTGGCAATTAAACGGTATTTGTTTCGGGCGATGTTAAAAACTATCCTGTCATTGCCCACATAATCGGCTGTATTGAATACTTGAATTACTTCCTGCGTAAAAACTATTCTCACTCACCGTATCGTACCAAAATTTTAATGCTGATTTAGCATCGGGGTGTTGCTTGATAAAGTCATTTAATCGCTTTTTTGTAATTACTCTCATGCTGCAAATATAAAACATTTTCCCAAATTGGGAAAAATATCTTTTTTATAATTTTAGATTTTCAGTTATTCATAATTTTTCCAAGCACGAAGATGTCTTTTTTACTTATAATAACGCCTTTTTTTACTCGAAATGAGCAAAAAGGGATGTTTATACTGAGGGGTCTCTTTTTCGAAATAGAAAATATTTCGCGCATTGTCATTGCCAAAAAATAGGACGAGGCGCATAAATAACCCACTTTCATTAACTTATCCCACGACAATTTACAAAGCAAATCGTCATTGCGAGGAGGCACGACGAAGCAATCTGTTTAGTTTTCGCAGTGCGTAAACTTGGCGAGAAACCCTGCACTATTTGGCAGTCTGCGTGATTGCTTCGTGCCTTGCAACGATTAAAGATTGCTTCGTAGTGCCTCCTCGAAATGACGACCCGCTTTTATGGAAATTAGTGGATGAACATTAATATTTGGACATTTTTAAACTTAAAAAGCCTTGAAAACACGCGGTTTTCAAGGCTTTTGGACGTTTATACTGAGGGGGTGCTTTTTTTGAAATAGATAGCTTGCGGGCGTCGGCGTAGACAAAAGATAGGGTTCATTTTATTGATATCCAAGCCTTTTTATCTCTTTTTCTATGTCTTTCAGCACATTGTTATTGGCTATCTCACCGTCAAGACTAAAAATAATAAAGACTTTACCTTCATATTCATCTTCAAAATCTTGAAAACTTGCCTTCATTCTTTCAGAAACTGAGTAATTGCCAAAATTTGACTTTGCCGTTACAGGTTTGATTTGTATGCCAAATGCTTTATCGCCAACATAACCAAGATAGTCAATATCACCTGCATGATCAAGTTCTGAAGGACTTTCTTCAAATCTAACTTTGGGGAATATTTTTGCAAGCCCGTCATTGACAACTGATTTTTCTCGAATATACCCATCAAATGTCCGATTTATAGTTAAATTATGAATGTAATCCGTACAATCCTGCAATGTCAAATTGCGGAAAGCTTCTTGCCATTCAGGAATTACAACTTCCGTAATTTTCTCATGCAAACGAATGCCAAGCTCATTCATACTGTCTTTGGTAACTTTGAACGCCTTTTTATCATCTGTAAAAGCATTTTCAAAATACCATTGTTCCCATTCTTCAATAGTTTTGGGTTGACATTCTCTAATCAGAGCCATGACTGCACCGACTTTATTAGGTCTTGAAAGTTGATAAGTTTGGCAAGCGTAATTTAAAACCTTTTCTTTTTTGCCAAATTCTTTTGAGTACTTTTTCATTCTTCCTATATTAAATTATTAGGATTTTGGTTATTCCACTCACCGATAAGAGCTTGCCTTCTTTCTAATATCCTTGATGAACGGTTTTCCAAATTATTGATTGCACCAAGAGCATCATCTATTGAGGCAATTGCATAGTATCCTCTATTTCCACTACCAATTAATGAGCTTTGATTGTTTACTAAATCTCTTATAAATCCTCTTACCTGCTCTTGGGTTCGACCTTCAAACAAGGGAAGCCCTTGTAGAGTTATTCGGTTGAAAATTTCATCTGCAGTAATAGCAAGTGTTCTACCTGGAGCATTTTGTCGTAAAAATGCTAAAATTGCCTGTTGTTGTGGTGTCATTACCTTTTTTGTATTTTAGATCTAGAATAATGTTAATTCTGGTTTTAATTTTTTTATGATTGGGACTGAAATTGAAGTACCATCGGGTATTACATTGATATAATTTACACTTATTTCATCTTGCCCCCTTTTTATCTCATTAATATAGCTCAATTTAATTTCGGTTTCTTGATTCGTCATGACTTGCATATCAAGATTTTCGTTAAAATGTTTAATATCCTCTTTATTTGGGTCGGCATTTCTATCTAAAATAAATTGTTTATGGCTATTAATTCTGTTATAAACACAACTATTGTAAAAATCAATCGGCGTGGCTTCAATATTTTCATAGACAATATTTGAAAACGCATAATCTATTTCATACCCAATACTATTTCTTTGTGTTGCAATAGCCGCCATAGTTGTTGTGCCTGTACCCAAAAAAGGGTCTAAAACTATGTCTCCTTTTAGCGAATACATATTTATTAATCTGTATGGTAACTCAAAAGGGTAAGCGGCACTTCTTTTTCTCGTTTCAGAGTTTTCTACTTTTTGTTTTGTGCCTTTCAAATCCCACAAGTCGGAAAACCAAATATTTCGTTCCTCCCAAAAAAAAGAACTTTCTTTTCTTCTAAGTTTTTCAACTTCGGTTTTGAACTGCCTTTTACCGCCTTTTCTAAAAATCAACACCCACTCGTGTTCCAAAGTAACATAAGCACCCGAAGGCAACATTCCTGAACCCATAAATTTATTGGGCGCATTTGTTTGTTTGCGCCAAATAATATTGGGTAAATTAGAAAGACCTAATTTTTGAAAAGTTGTTATTATCCTTGAATGATTAGGATATAGGGCGAATTCGTCATTAACTGCACGTGTTGCATCACCAATATTAATACAAGCAAAGCCTCCTGGTATCAAAACACGTTCAACCTCAGCCCAAACTTTATCAAGTTCTAAGTGCATTAATTCAAAAGCCAAAGCACCATTATTTTGATTTAAAGCTTTTCTAATTTCCGAATTTTGTTTTGACATAATGTCATCCCACATCTCAATCATGGGATAAGGTGGAGAAGTCACGACAAGATGAATGCTCTCATCTTTGAGTTCGTTCATTTTTCGGCTATCCTCATTTATTATTTTATGGTATGTATCTTTCATCTTTCTAATTTTATGCAAAGATACTATTTTATCTATTTTATTTTTTTACTACTTTTTGTTTTTTTTTAATTAAGGGTTTCTCTTAATTTTTCTAAACATAGAGCTGTCTTTTTTGCAAATATAAACGTCCTTTTTTACTCAAATTGTGTAAAAAAGGACGTTTATACTGAGGGGTCCCAAATTTTCCAAATTTTTATACTTTTGCCCCGTCAAACATCAAACTTCATTTTTCAAATTGTTTACGTTGGAACAAAATACGGTACTTCTTTTTTTCATTTCATTATATATGTTGCTCACGGTCGGCATTGGTTGGTGGGCGTCTCGGTTCGTCAAAAACACGTCCGATTTTGTGATTGCGGGGCGTCGGATGCCGATGGTGGTCGTGGCGTCGGGGCTTTTTGCGACGTGGTTTGGCTCCGAAACCGTCATGGGCGCGACGACGGCGTTTTTGGATGAGGGCATAATGGGCATCATTGAAGACCCTTTGGGCGCGGCGTTGTGCTTGATTTTGGTCGGTGTTTTTATGGCGCGACCGTTGTATCGCCTCAATCTTTTGACCTTTAGCGATTATTTTCGGAAGCGTTACAGTCACCGCGCGGAATCCGTTTCGGCTTTGATGATGATTCCGTCTTATTGGGGTTGGGTTGCGGCACAATTGATTGCTTTGGCGACGGTTTTGAACGTTTTGACGGCAATTCCCGTTTTTTGGGGCGTCGTTATTTGCGCCACAATTGTGATGTTTTACACCTATATCGGCGGTATGTGGGCAGTGTCGGTCACGGATTTTGTCCAAACGTTGATGATTATTATCGGGATGTTTTTGGTCATGATGAACGCGATTGAGCAAGTCGGCGGCGTGGATGTGTTGCTCAAAACGGCGGCATCGGAACCCGAAAAGTTCCGCGTTCTGCCAAATCCGACGTTTAAAGAAATCGTGACGTATATTGCGGCGTGGATGACGGTCGGACTTGGTTCGATTCCGCAACAAGACGTTTTTCAGCGCATTATGTCCGCAAAATCCGAAAAAACTGCCGCTTATGGCGCGTATCTTTCGGGTTTTATGTACTTGACAGTTGCGATGATGCCGATTGTGATTGTTTATTGTGGCAAAATTATGTTCCCCGAACTGCTGCAAGGCGACGAAACGCAACGCCAAATGATGATTCCATACATGGTCATGCGGCACAGTGGCATCGGCTTACAAATTATATTTTTTGGTGCTTTGTTATCCGCGATTATGTCAACGGCGAGTGGGGCGATTTTGGCGCCCGCAACGGTTATTGGCGAAAACATTGTGAAGCCTTTGAAACGCGATATTACGGACAAACAATTGCTCTACGTCATGCGTTTGTCGGTTGTTTTCACGACGATAATGGCGGTCGTTTTTGCTTCGATGAACAAAAGTATCTACGAATTGGCGCGTCAATCGTCCGAAATTAGCCTTGTTTCGCTCTTTGTGCCGTTGGCGTTTGGCTTATATTGGAAACCCGCTTCGGCTTGGGGTGCCTTGGGTTCAATGGTCATTGGCATGGCGGTTTGGCTCGGTTGCACGGTTGTTGTAACGGATTATCCACCGACGGTTTATGGTTTGTTGTCGAGTGTTGCGGCGATGATTGGCTTGTCTTTGATGGGAAATTATCGAAAAGAGGACCCCTCAGTATAAAAGCTCAAAAATGATAAAACGGCTAAAAATGATTAGAAAAAGCGTGAAAGTCGGCGTTGTTCAGGCAACACCCGCTTTGTTTGACATCGAAAAAACCGTTAAAATCGTCATGGCTTGGATAGAGCGCGGCGCTGCGGAAGGCTGTGAATTGCTGTTGTTTCCCGAATCGTTTATTCCTTGCTATCCGCGTGGTTTGAGGTTCGACGCCATCGTTGGCAGAAGAACCGATAAAAGTCGGGAACAATGGTTGGATTATTGGGAAAATAGCGTTGAAACCACTTCGCTGTACATCGACGAAATTGGCGCTGCGGTTAAAAAAGCGGGTATTTTTGTCGCTTTGGGCGTAACCGAACGGGAAAATATTGGCGGTTCTTTGCATTGCGCTTTGTTGTATTTTGGCACAAACGGCGCGCTGATTGGCAAGCACCGAAAGTTGAAGCCGACGGGATTGGAACGCTACATTTGGGCAGAAAGCGACGGTAGCACATTGGTGAGTTTTGACACCAAAATTGGCAAAATTGGCGGCTTGATATGTTGGGAAAATTATATGCCGTTGGCGCGGATGTCGATGTATCAACGTGGTGTTGAGATTTATTTGGCACCGACGGCGGACGCGCGCACTGCTTGGCAATCAACGATGCAACACATTGCTTTGGAAGGTCGATGTTTTGTTTTGGCGGCCAACCAATTTGTCAAAAAATCGGATTATCCCGCCCGTTATGCCGAAGATTTGGCGGACGAACCCGATATTATGTCGGCGGGCGGCAGCGTCATTCTATCGCCGATGGGTGAAATTTTGGCGGGACCTTTGTGGAACGCAGAAGGGCTTTTGGTTGCCGATTTGGATTTTTCCCTTTTGGCAAAAAGCAAGTTAGATTTTGATGTCGTCGGACATTATTCGCGAAAAGACGTTTTTACTTTTGAAGTTGCCAATCAACCCGATATTTTGACGGTGAAATCAGAAAAAGAGGACCCCTCAGTATAAGACCTCAAAAAGCGTCCGAACACCCGTTTGTACGCTTTTTTTTTGTCCGAAAACCGCCTTGTGCCAAAAATCAAACGGCTAACGGTACAACCAAAACATCGAATTTACCGTTTGGAAACACGATGCGTATCAATTGCCGCTTGGCTTATCAAGACAAAGAGCGTGTCGGCAATTATGGGAATTTTAAACGTGATTTGCCTAAATACTGGACCTTATTTATGGAAAATTCCGTTGGGAGAGACATCTTTGCCGAATCAAAAAAAACGCGCGGGCGTTGGTTGCCAAAATCACGGTTGTCTCGTTGTTACATCAAACGGTTTATTGTTCATTGTGGCAACAAAAGATGGAAAACGCCGTGTTAATTTGCCCAATCCGTGGATATAACGAGAAATAAAAATTAGAATAAAATGATAAAACACTGGTGGAAAGCGCTCGGCGCAATCTTAATTATTTACACCTTAATTATGGGATTGACGATTCCCATGAAACCCGCGCTTGTTGACCAAGATAACCGCACGATTGCGACCGCAAAATCGGGGCAAGCCTTGACCTTGAAAGCCGTTGGTTACAATACTTTTTTTACGAAAAGTCCGAATGTAAAAGCGTGGTTGACAATCATTGATTCGATTAAAAACCGCGAAGAACGTCCGAATGTCTATCCGATTGCGGCAACAAAAATCACGATTGCCGACGATAATCACCTCGAAGCGGCGTTTGATTTGCCTTCCTTTTTGCCCATAAATACCCGATTGACGGAAGCGAATTTGGTGATTGAAACCCAAGAAGAAGGGCTTTTGCTGCGCAATACCGCCGTGCAGATTGCCCAAGATTCGGTCAATACGGAAGGCGGCAAATTGCTTTGGGCAGCCGATATGTCGCTTGAGGAACATCAGAAAAAAGAGATGAGTTTTCCAAATTTACAATTGACCCGTGAGTCCATTCGCAACACGTTTTTTCACGTCCCGATGTGGTTGGCCATGTTCACTTTATACGCTTTTGGCTTGTTTTACAGCGTGCAATACCTCCGAACAGGCGCAATTGATAGCGATACGAAAGCGTTTGGTTATACCAAAACGGGGACATTTTTCGGCGTTTTGGGGCTGATTACGGGCGGTACTTGGGCAAATTACACGTGGGGCGAGCCGTTTCCAATTCAAGAAATTAAGCTCCTAATGACTTACACGGCGCTCGCGATTTATTTTGCCTACTTTATACTGAGGGGGTCGTTTGACGATTTTGAAAAACGCGCGCGCATCTCGGCGGTGTATTCCATTTTCTCGTTTTCATCTTTGATTCCGTTGTTATACGTTATTCCAAAATTGGCGGGCGCAAGCAATCACCCCGGCAACGGCGGCAACTCGACAATTGCGGCGCAAGACTTGGACAACACATTGCGCTTGGTTCTATATCCCGCCTTTATCGGCTGGATTTTAATGGGTTTGTGGATTGCTAATTTGGTTGTTAGAACGGAGTTATTGAAAGGGAAAATATTATCGAAATAGTATCACGAATGTAACGCGACCTTCAGGTCGCGGACTTATGTTCAACTTTAAAAATCACGACCAGAAGGTCGTGTTACGTTCTAAAACACAAGCAAAATGATAGAAATAAAGCCTTACGAGCCGCATCACCGCGACCAAATTGTTGCGTTAATTTTAAACATCCAACAAAACGAATTTCAAGTGCCGATAACCATCAAAGACCAACCCGATTTGTTGATTATTGATGAATTTTATCAGCAGCGGAATGGACAATTTTGGGTGGCCTTAAACGTTGATAATGAAGTAGTTGGCACGATTGCTTTGATTGATAATGGTCAATCTTTTGGCACCATTCGGAAGATGTTTGTGCGCGCCGATGCGCGGGGAAAAGAGCGTGGCGTGGCGGCGGCTTTGTTCCAAACGTTGGAACAAAAAGCGATTGA
>JAYUKJ010000839.1:0-2403 GCA_043764555.1 Saprospiraceae bacterium | reverse complement strand
TGTGCGTGCCTGCGGACAGCGTAATGACTTTGAACGCCGTGTTTTGACCGCCCAATCCGTATAGATTGAAACCGCCCGCCGCGTTGTAAACACCGACGCTCGACATATACGATTCCTCGTAGCTTGTGCCGTCGATAATCAATTTGAAACTGCCTTGGATGCCCGAATTTGACGTGCCATTAGTCGGCGCATTGCTCGCCATGTAGGCTTTTACGGTAATCGTGTAAGTCGTTGCGCGCGGCACCGTAATCGTTACGGGACTAATTCCGGGAATGTCGGCAAAAACGCTGCTGGCGCCTAAGGTCGTGCTTTGGGTTAAAAACGTCGTTTGCGTGGCTTCTTGAACAAAAGGCGTCGCCGAATTGCAAAGGCTCAACCAACCACTCGCCGTTTTTTGATGCAAACAATTGAGCGTTGTGTTGTAAACCACCGAGCCGACTAAGGCGCCCGTCAAAGCCGTCATTTGCGCGGTTGTCATGCGCGGCGGCACGAAGGTTTTGGTCGTACTTTCTAATTCTAAAAGGGAATTGGCGTCAATTGTCGAAGCATTTGCCCCTACTTTCAAGGTTGTTCCAATGCCAACATTGCCGTTTGTTTTGACCCGCACACCCTCAGTATTGTTGGCTTTTATGACCAAATCTTGAATGTCGGTGGTGCCAATAAAATTCGTAGCAGCGTCTGTACTGCCATTGCCATTGATATTCCAAGCATTGGCAATAACTTGTGAAATGCTCAAACGGCGTAGAACACCCGCGTTTGAAGACACAATTGAGTCGGCTGTTGCGCCCGCGTTGAGTCCCAAAAGCCTTGCAGGATTGCCCACATTGCCCGTTTGAGCGTCAATATCGAGTTTATACTGAGGGGTCCCCGTGCCAATGCCAACATTGCCTAAAGCGTTGATAGCCACGGGATTAACTGTCGAATTATATAAAAATGCATAGCGCGTTCCGACCAAAGACGCCGCAATAGAACCGACGCGAACGCCCGTATAATTGGTAGCCGTCGAAGGCGTCGCGACGTCGATGCCAAAGCCGTTTGTAATCGTTCCGCCCGCAATTGTTGGATTGATGCGCAAGCCGTAATAATTCGCAATTGTGCTGTTACTAATCGTTCCATCGGCGTAGAAATGGGTAAAATCGGTCAATGTTGCGCCGTTATTGATGAGTAAACTCGACGCAACGTTTCGCAAAGCATTAAAAGCTCCCGCCGTTTGCAAATCGGCTTGATTGAACGAAATTTGTTGCGTTCCCGTCGCTCCCGTCGGCGCGAGAACAAGGCTGTTGAAATGAACGCGAGCGCCATTTGCGGCTTGTAAATTATTGGTTCTAAAGTTTAAAGTGCTAACGACATCCGAATGTCCACCCGCTGTTATTGGGTAATTATCGAGGAAAATGGCGAAATTATCCGCCGCGCGGACGGTAATTCGGGTTTTGTTGTCGGCTTTAATGAGTAAATTCTGCGCGTCGGTTGTGCCAAGAAAATTAGTCGTCGGACTCGTTCCTCCATTACCTACGAGCGTCCACGCGGTGCTGTTTAGACCCGCGCAAAGGCTGCGCCAAACCCCTCCCCTACGCAAGACAAAACACGTGGAATCTGTATTATAAATCACCATGCCGTCGCTCGGTGCGGACATCGCGTTCTGTTGCGCCGTCGTGAGTCGGGGCAAAAGAACGCCTTTCGATGTGCTTTCCACCTCAAGCGCTGCGTTGACGTCGAGCGTACTTTGGTTTGTGCCAAATTTACCCAAGACCTGCGCTGAAAGGTGGTTGTAGCTGATTGAAAAGGCTATAATTGTGAGGATATTTCTTAGAATTTGCTTCATTCTAATGCTTATTTGCTGTTAAATAACGCGCGTTTTCGTTTATTAAACGTCGGAGAAGCTCAAAACTTCCCCGACGCTAATGCCCAATAAATCTGCCATTGCGCTCAAATTCGTTTCGCTATTTATTAAAAGTAATGTGTTCAAAATAAATGGAAAATGGAAAATTTAGAACGAAAAGGGACCCCTCAGTATATGGCGTCTGACATCCCGATTCTTTTTCGGAAAACACTGTCTGAGACGCGTTTTCACTTTTCATTTAACACTTTTCACTTAATTTATTCGCTAATAACGCGCCAATTTGCGCCGTCGCTTTGAATCGTCAAGCGTTTCGTATAGTTGTAGCTCGAGACGTTGGTAGATTCTGTCAATTTCAAAGGCAAATTAAACGCGACCAAATTCGTCGTTTCGTCCGATTTCGTGATGTAATACACGCGCCCCGTGCAGGTTGATGCCGCTGGCAATGTCAAATTAACCGCCGCCGATGTGCAGTTAGCGATAACCGTGTGGTGCGTTGCGTCGAGCGTCAAATCCGCCGTTGTCGTTACGATTGACAAACCAACCGAACCCGTTACTTGTAATTT
>JAYUKJ010000838.1:0-2407 GCA_043764555.1 Saprospiraceae bacterium | reverse complement strand
AAAAGCCGCTCCAAAATCAATTGAAACGGCTTTTTTAAAAAATTGCATTGCAGATTTTAATAGATGAATTAAAAGCAAATTAAAAACGCGCTGTAATCCCGCCTAAAATATTCAAACCAAAATTAGGATAATTTTGCCAGCGTTGGCGTTTGAGATTCAACAAGTTATTGATGTCTAAGAACGCCCCTATGTTTTTTGAGAACCAATATTCGCCGCCGATATTGATATCGAACAACGGGTCGAGCCGCGAAAAACCATCGGTTGCTTTGGATTTATAAGGCACGCCGTTTTGAACGAATAACGAGGCTTTAACGATTGCCGCTTGGTCACCTTTTTGCGAAAGCGTGTATTTAGCGCCCACGTTCACGTCCAAAGACGGTAAACCCCAAGCCGCTTTTTCCCGCTTCGCCGAATACACATTTTGGCTGATTGTACCCGTCAATTCCAAGCCGTCCATCGGATGTGCCGTAACGGCGCCACGAATATTAAAAATACCTACTGTGTCGTAAATCACACCAAAACGGCGATATTTATCCAAAGAATCGCCTGAAAACAGCGCTAAATTCTTATTGTCGCTGTAACCAACTTGCGCCGAATAAGTCAACGAACCAACGGCACCTTTGAGACCGCCGTAATATTCCCGTTTTTCCGTATTCTTGACGACAACACTATCCGTTAGAATAAACGGATTGTAATTCGTCAAATTGCGGTACGAGTTTTTAATAAATTCGCCTTTCCAACCCGCGAAAATACCCAACGCTTTTCCCGCCAAATTAAAGTTGACTTCGATGTCGGGAAGTGGCGTAAAAACGTCTTTGAAGGAAACCAAATTGGCACCTAATTTCACGCTCAATACATCGGTTTTGTAGGTGAAACTTGGTCTCAAATAGATATTGTTCAAGTCCTGCGTCTTCTCCGATTTTGGGGCAAATTTCGTGAATTCGGCACCAATAATAACCGTCAAAGGATGCTTTTCGCCAAACCATTTTGTCGCGTCGCCGATGATGTTGAAATCGGTTTCTTTGTTGGCGTAATTGTCATTTAGGTTTGAAAAACTCAAACCCAAAGCGTAATTAATATCCGCAACCGTCCGTGTCGAATTGTACGCTTTTGCGGACGCCGAAAAGACGTTGAAATGTTGTTCGGTGCTGAGTTGCGAATACGTTCCCGCCGGAATTTTATCGTGGTCGTAACCATAATATTGACGTGAATTGTTGGCATAACCCAATTTTGCATCAACTGCAACGCCCGCTTGCGCGTAAAAAGTGCCGTTCAATTCGCCTTCTGTGTTTGAAAAACGTTGATTTTCAAAACTTTTGTCGGCATTTGCCGAGTGGTGCTTGATTTTCGCGCCAATCAAATATTGCGATGGGTCGCCAAAACGATACGCTGCTTCTCCGTAAGGCGAGTTCGGAAAGCCGTAACCGAGCTTCGCGTAGCCGTTGTACTGAGGGGGTAGTTTTTGCGCGGGCAACGACTGCGGCCGCATTTTTGGCGGCTGATAATCGACCGTCAACACTTTGTTTGGCACGCTGTACGTTTGCACTTTTGTGGTCGTATCGACCGACGGCAAAATGGGCGCAACGTTGATTTTTTCGGCATCAATCAGCCGTGCATCAAAGTTTTTTACAACGTCTTGCGACTGATTGTCAACGCCCGTTCCTGGCTTCTGCGCAAGGGCAAATAGCGGCGCAAAAAGGGCAATAAAAAGGATTCTATTTATCTTTCTCATTAAAGAATTTCGTTTTTTGAATTAATGAATTCTTCAACACGAATTTTATCAAATTTTACTAATTACACGAATTTTTTTCTATTAAAATTTGAAAGAAATTCGTGTAATTCGTAAAATTCGTAAAATTTGATAAAATTCGTGTTAAAATACTGAGGGGGTCCTAATTTTTTTCCATGTCGAGCAAACCCGACTTATCGTCCTTGGAAATGCGGCTTTTTATGGCTTCTTTTTTTGCCAAATTGTCCAATTTCTGCTTGGCTTCCGCCACAATTTCGGGGTATTCTTTCACGCCGTCAATGATGGATTCCAAAGCTGCACGGGCATTGATTAAGTCATTTTTTTCGGCAAAAATATCGGCTTGCAAAATAACGCATTTAGCTGCCCAATAAACAAACGAATTGTTTTGCGACGCCTTGTCCGCCTTCGTTAAAGCGGCATCCAAATTGCGTTTTTTGTAGTCAACCAAAGCATCAATATACTTCGCTTCCGCCGTTTGTTCGTCGTTGCCGCCGTTGCGAATCGTTTGTTGCATCGCTTGTTGGGCTTTGTCCAAATCGTTTTTATCGTAAGCAATTTTGCCCAAATAAAAATTCGCCGCCGCCACTTGGTCCTTCGTTGCCCGTGAATTATTGGCCACTTTTGACGCAAATTCAACCACGGCATCCGTCCGATTTA
>JAYUKJ010000837.1:0-2413 GCA_043764555.1 Saprospiraceae bacterium | reverse complement strand
GTCTGTGCCGTTGAATCGGACAATACGCAACGGAATTATCCCAAAGAAGTGGATTTTGTGTTGAATACCAATCAAAAAAGCAAATATCTCACCTTGCTGAACACCATCAACAGCGATAAAAACATTAAATTGGTGCTGATTCAACACGAATTTGGACTTTATGAGCAATCCAATTCAGTTGATTTTTTGCAATTTATTTATTCGATTAACAAACCGATTGTGCTTGTTTTTCACACCGTTTTACCGCGTCCCGATGTTGTATTTCAAACAAAAGTAAAACGCATTGCGGCGGCTTGCGCGTCAATTATCGTCATGACAAAAAATTCGGCGGACATCTTAAACCGCGATTATGGCGTTTCGGAATCCAAAATCACGGTCATTCCGCACGGTACACACTTAGTACCACATTTGGACAAAGCCATTTTGAAAGAAAAATATGGATTAGTGGGCAAAAAAGTCGTTTCCACTTTTGGCTTAATTAATTCGGGAAAAAGCATTGAAACAACGTTGGATGCCTTGCCCGAAATCATCAAATTAAATCCAGATATTATGTTTTTGGCGATTGGAAAAACCCATTCAGGCGTCGTTCAATCAGAAGGTGAGAAATATCGGAAGATGTTGGAAGCAAAAGTGGACGCCTTGAATCTCCACAATCACGTGCGTTTTATCAATGAGTTCCTGCCATTGCCCGATTTGTTGGAATATCTGCAATTGACGGATATTTATTTGTTTACATCTAAAGACCCAAATCAAGCCGTTAGCGGCACTTTTTGCTACGCAATGAGTTGTGGTTGCCCGATTATTTCAACGCCAATTCCGCACGCAAAAGAAGTTTTATGCGAAAACATGGGCATTATCGTCGATTTTGAACACCCGCAACAATTGGCAAACGCCGTCAATCTTTTACTCGGCGACGATGCTTTAAGACTATCTATCCGCATCAATACTTTGCAACACATGGCGGCAACAGCTTGGGAAAATTCGGCCATTGCTCATGCTTTGTTGCTCCAAAAAGTGATTGAAGCGAATGAACCAATTGTGTCAAATGTTGAAAAACAAAAATTAGGGACCCCTCAGTATTTTAGCTGAAATAAACAGGTTTTACACGAATTTTAGCGAATTTTACGAATTACACGAATTATTATTTGACAAAAAGAAATTCGTGTAATTCGTAAAATTCGCTAAAATTCGTGTAAAAAATAAATTCGTGTATAAGAAACAATTCGCCTAAAAATCGGCTAAATCATGGAATTAAAGTACAAAACACCCGAAATCAACCTCAGTCATGTCAAAAAAATGACCACTGATTTTGGGATGATTCAGTTCTGCATCATCAATCAACCCGATTTGAGCACGGGCTACACGCTCGACGACAATGCACGCGCATTAATCGCCATGTGTATGCACTACGAACGGTCGGGAGACAAGGCCGATGTTCCGTACATCGAGCGCTATTTGAACGTCATCAAATATTGCCAACAACCCGAAGGTAATTTTTTGAATTACGTGGATACAGAACGTGGATTTACGGAGCAAAACAGTGAAAACCTGTCGGACTCCAATGGCAGAGCAGTTTGGGCATTGGGGTTCTTGATGTCTAAACAGCATTTATTTTCCAAAGATTTAATCGCAATGGCGGACACCATTTTCCAACGTGCCTTATTTTGCGTTGAATCCCTGCACTCAACCCGCACAATGGCATTTGTGATTAAAGGTTTGTACTATTATAATTTGGAGAAAAAATCGTTTGCAGAAACGCATTTAATTACACAATTAGCCGACCGAATCGTCCAAATGTACCGCCACGAAGCTGAACCAAAGTGGCATTGGTTTGAAAGCTATTTGACGTACGGCAACAGCATTTTACCCGAAGCTCTATTGTTCGCTTATTTGGACACAGGCGACGTCGTTTACCGAGATATTGCCAAAGAATCTTTCGATTTTCTATTGAAATTGACCTTCAACGAAAGCCGTATCAAAGTCATTTCAAATCGCGGTTGGCTACACAAAGGACACGAAGCCGAAGAACACGGCGAGCAACCGATTGACGTTGCCTACACGATTTTGGCATTGCGGGAATTTTACGCAGTTTTCAAAGAAAAAACCTACAAAACCAAGATGGACACCGCATTCAATTGGTTTTTAGGCAACAATCACCTGCATCAAATCATTTACAATCCCTTGACGGGCGGTTGTTACGATGGTTTGGAAGACACGCACGTCAATCTAAATCAAGGCGCAGAATCAACTTTGAGCTATTTGATGGCGCGGTTGACGATTGAAAAAAATTAACACATTCTTTTTTTTCAACACATAGGCACATAGGACACATAGTTTGAGATTTACTAAATTTCGCAAATTTAGTAAATCTCAAACTATGTGTCCTATGTGCCTCCTATATAACTCTTTTTAA
>JAYUKJ010000836.1:0-2419 GCA_043764555.1 Saprospiraceae bacterium | reverse complement strand
TCGAAGGCGACAATTTGAACGGCAAATTAACCATTACGAGCAACCGCTCAAATCTGATGCTGCGCCTACTGAGGGGTCCTATTTTAATCAATGCGACTTACGGAAAAATATTGATTGAAACCGACCGCAGTTTAACGACTTTAACGGTCAACGGCGACAAAACGGACGTAGATATTTCTAATCCAAAAAATGCGGCGATGAGCTATTTTTTATCGGCCGACTATGGTAATATTTCAACGCCTAAATTATTGAATTTCAATTATTTAGAAAATTCAAAAACAAAAAAACGCCTCAATTTACAGACGACCGCAAGTGCGTGTAAAGTAGCGATTTCGACGTCATTTGGCAGTATTTCAATACAGTAGCGCGACTTTAAAGTCGCGTTACAAACGCAATCAAAAAACATTTAATTTCAACTTAAAAAACAATACATAAAATGAAATATTTAATCTTAATCTGCTGCTTATTTTGCTTAAATTCTATGCTATTTTGTCAAGATTCTATTACGGTTAGGACTGAGATTGACACGTTTTCAAAAGCCAATTACGAAGGACAATTTGATTATGTTTTTGCGCGAAAAGAGGCGAAAAAAGAGTTATTGAAAACAGGTATTTTAAATTTCTTTTCGGGTTCTCATTCGGAATTACTTAGTTATGAAAGAAAAATTAGTCCTGATGTATCGCTTCATTTTGCATTTAATTCACTTAAAGGTTTCGGTTTAATAAACCAAAGAATTTTAGGTCTAAGTAGCGTTGACACTGCTGTGTATATTTCCAAACCTGGACTTAGTTTTTCTTTTGAACCACGGTGGTATTTTAACACGAGAAGGAATATTAGAAATGGTTTAACTGCGAACAATTTTCATGGCGCTTATTTAGGCTTGCGAACGAGTCTGGGAGTCGAGACTTCTCCGCTTAACAATGTGCGTTATAATAGTGATTCAACTATGGCTTTCTCAAATCCTAAGGGAGGCACTAATCAGTTTATTATCAATGAGTTATCTATCGGGATTCAACGTCGTATTTTAAGTAATCAGTATATCGATTTTGGCATTGGAACGGGCATTAGTACGCGTATTTTGACGGAAATTCCAACCACTCAAGCTAAAACACAATGGATTTTTAATTACCGATTAGCCTATGGCCTTTTGCTGAATACGCCTAAAAAAGGGCGGAATGAAGCCGCAAAATGCGATGCTTTGCGGTGTTTTGAAGAAGAGAAAAGTATGTTTAAAATCGGTTTAACCAATTTGATTAATCAACTAAACGAGCGTCAATTCACGGGTTTATTATCCATTGCTTACGAACAAAAAATACCACATACGCAATTTTCAGTTGAAAGTAGCCTTGCTTTTGGTGGTAATGTGCATTTAAAACCCAATGAAAAAGTGTCTAAATTTGAGAATAAATTCGGCTTTATGGTGGGTCTAATGCCGCGTTATTATTACGATTTAAAAAAACGCATTGCAAAAGGCGAATCGGCTGATAATTTGTCGGGCAGTTATGTAGGCATTAAGATGGATTACAGTACGGCGCAGAAATTTGATAATTTCAGGACGCAATCGGTCGGGACAACTTTTCTTTGGGGCAATCAACAACGTATTTTACAACATTTGAGCTTTGATTGGTGGTTAGGTTACGGCACTTTATGGGATAAATCAAAGGTGGAAAGTTTTTCTTGGGCAGTTTTTTCGACTAATTTATCACTCAATTTAGCTTTTTGAGGACCCCTCAGTATAAAGCTAAAAAAAGCCGTTTCGAGTAGTTGAAACGGCTTTTTTAGCTGCGCAATAAAATTGCTAATCTTTTGATTAATAATTAATTACGAATTGATTATATGTTTATTTCATATTATCATAAATCACTTCAAACGCCTCCGAACTGATGCTCAATTCGCCGCGAAAAGGGTTGTCCATTGCGGCAACCAAGAAGACTAAAGAGCCTAATAATGCGGCAAAAAAAGTGGTCATGAGTAGATGAACGCGGAATTTGTCGGTGACAAAAAACCAATTTATTATGATGTTGAGCAGCGCGCCGAAAAAGATAACGTACCAAATTGCGGCGGGCAGTCCGTTCGTGACGTTTTGGAGGCGAATGCGGCGCAATTGAATGATGTTGTTGAATTGTTTGTAGGCTTCGGCGAGGTTAATTTCTTGATTTTTGGTGGGTGGTTCGTATCTCGACAGCGTCATTTGAACCGCCGTCAAACGTTGCGTACCGCCGTGCGGAAGGATGCCTTGACGTTGTTTGGGCCACGCCTCTTCAATTGTGTGGCGAACGTATTCCTTCATTTGAGCGCGTAGAGAATCGCCATAAATTGCGGGCATTGGGCGTGTATCTTGGTAAAAAGCGGCAATTGCGGCGGCTTCTTGCGAGACATTGGCGTCAATTTCGGAAAAATTTTCCCACGCCCCGACGGC
>JAYUKJ010000835.1:0-8163 GCA_043764555.1 Saprospiraceae bacterium | reverse complement strand
CAATTTGAACTCAAAAAAGCGCAAGACCGCGCGCATATTTTGGAAGGTTTGTACATCGCTTTGGACGATTTAGACCGCATTATTGAGTTGATTCGCGCAGCGAAAACGCCCGATGAAGCGCAACAATCGTTGATGGCAACCACTTTTACGTTGTCGGACGCCGTTGCCGAAATGGTGGGCGTTTATACTGAGGGGGGTGCTTTGAACAAAATCTACAACCTTTCGGACGTGCAAGCAAAAGCCATTTTGGAAATGCGTTTGCAACGTTTGACGGGTTTGGAACGCGACAAAATCAAGCACGAATACGATGAATTGCGCAAGCATATTTTGCATTTAATCGCCATTTTGGGCGACGAAACCATGCGCCGCGACATCATCAAAACCGAATTGGCGGACATTAGAGACCGCTACGGTGACAATCGTAAAACGGACATCGAACACGCCGCGGGCGATATTTCGATTGCCGACATGATTGAAGTGGAAGAAGTGGTGGTGACTATTTCGCATTTGGGTTATATTAAACGCATCGCCGTTTCTGAATTTAAAGCGCAGAATCGCGGTGGACGCGGTAGTCGCGGCACCAAAACGCGCGTTGAAGACTTCGTTGAACATATGTTTGTGGCCAATACGCACGATTATTTGTTGTTTTTTACGGAAAAAGGCAAATGTCACTGGCTCAGAACGTATGAAATTCAGGAAGGAACGAAAACGTCGGCGGGTCGCGTGATTCAAAACATTTTGTCGATTCCTGCGGACGATAAAGTGCGCGCTTACGTCAAAATTAAGGACTTAACCGACGTGGAATTTGGTCAATCCAATTTCATTATTTTCGCAACGAAACAAGGTTTGGTCAAAAAGACGTCGGTCGAACACTTTATGCGCCCAAGAAATGGTGGCATTACGGCGATTGCAATCCGCGAAGACGACGAGTTGTTGGAAGCGAAATTGACAAACGGCAACTGCCAAATCATGCTCGCAAACCGCAACGGTCGGACGATTCGTTTCCCTGAAAGTCGCGTAAGACCGATGTTGCGTTCTTCTACGGGCGTGGCTGGTTTGGAACTCGACGAGGACGGCGAAGACTGCGTGACAAACATGATTTCGGTGGAAGCCGACGACGACCTCACATCGGTATTGGTAGTGTCCGAAACGGGCATTGGCAAACGGTCGAGCGTTGAAGCGTATCGCTTGGTCAACAATCGCGGTGGTCGCGGCGTTGCAACGATGCAAGTAAGTGAAAAAACGGGTAAAATCGTGGCCTTGAAAGCCGTTCGGGACACCGACGACTTGATTATCACGACAAAAGCGGGCATCACAATTCGCATGGCGGCTTCGGATATTCGCGTTCAAGGGCGCGCCACGCAAGGTGTTCGCATCATCCGTTTGGACGAAGGCGAGCAAATTGCGGACGTTGCGGTTGTTCGTGATTTTGCGGTTGAAGAAGCAGAAATCGTTGAAATGGACGAAAACGGCGTGCCAATCGTCAAAATTGCCGAAAATACTGAGGGGTCCTCCGAAGCAGTTGTAACGGACGAAACGGCAACAGACGCTGCGGAAGACACAACGGATGAAGCAGCTGTTGAAGCGGAATAATACGTAGTCGGTAACTTTAGTTGCCGAGAGCATAAAAAAAGCGTCTGATGGCTGTGGCTGTTGGACGCTTTTTTTTATTCTAAAAAAATATGATAATTAAAAATGCCGATAACGTACAGACTCGTTATCGGCATTTTTTTTATTTTAAAATCTCAAAAGAGACCTCTCAATATATGACGTCTTTACGACATCCCGATTTTCTTCGGGAAACGCGTTTTTTACATATTTTGCGTACTCAAAACCGATTTTTCAAAGGCAGATACATTAATATTCTCAACATAATCTATCGTATCGTCGAGGCTTGGCAGTACCGTTACATTAGCGGACAATTCAATATCTTTAGTGACGACTTGATAGCCTGATAACAAAATTTTGGCGTTGTCAAAATCAGTTGCGAGCCTGTCAACGTACTGCTGAACCGATGATTTTAAGATGGGTTCGTTGAGCATCGTGAAAATGTAATCGGGTTTATGGACATTGTAAGCGTCTCTGAGGTCGTCGAGTGTAATGTCTTGACCCAAGTAAATAACTTGGTGTCGGCGTACTTTCAACAAATAATGCATGAAAAGCAAGGACAATTCTTGGCGCTCGCCCTCGGGCAAATAGATAATAAATTTCTTAATATCTTTTCCACTCACAAGTGGTTCTTTATCAATGGCAACAATTACTTTTTGACGCAACAGATAACCCATGAAATGCTCTTGAACAGGGTTTATAGAACCCGTCAACCACAACAAACTCAAGCGTTCAAGGAATGGATAAATGATTTGCATCATCGTGCGTTCAAAACCGATTTGGTCGATATTGGTGGATAAAATACGGTCAAATTTGTATTCGTCCATCTCAATAATCGCAATGGTCAAAGCGTCGAGTTGCGTGTCATAATCGAAGTCAATTTCAGAAATATCGCTCACTTTCTCCGCAATTTCTGCGCGCGTCATTGTCGCAATTTTCGATATTTTCACGCCATTTTTATTCAAAAGCGCGATGTTCAACAACAATTTCAAGGCAACGTCATCGTAATAGCGGATATTTGTTTTTGTTCGATTGGGACAAATGAGTTTGTAGCGTTGCTCCCAAATGCGGATAGTGTGAGCCTTTATGCCCGTCAACTTTTCCAAATCTTTGATAGAATAAACTGCCACTGTCGTTATTGATTTTAATGAATGATATAAATTAGATAATGAGTTGCAAATGTAAAATCAGAACTTCAAACAAAAAAAAGAGCATATTGTTTCTCTGAATTCTTCAAAAGTACGAATTAATTTCTATCGTCGCCCATTTTTCTTCTTCCTTTGCCGTTAATTGTTTTTTTCTGAGAAAAAATATCATCCTAAGACGCTTTATCGCGTATTTTAGCGCGAAATACTGAGGGGTCCTCAGGGAAATAAAAGGTGTATCTTCCCTTAATATTGAAAAAAACTTGAAACAATGAACCCGTAAAAAAGTTTAATTGTAGGAATTTGAGCGAATAAAAAGGCGAAGCAAGGAGTCAAATAAAAAAAAACGCTATTTTTAACCTTACATTCTAATATTGTACAATATAATGCTATAAAATTACGCTAAACCGACTGTCCAAATGTCGTTCATAACAAACTTGAATTTTTAAGAATTTTAAAAAATACGTCTATGAAATTTACCATTACCTTCCTTTTCAGAGCATTAAGCGTGGCACTTTTACTATTGCTAACGACTTCGCAGACTTCAGCACAAGACAGTTGCACGTTCCGATTGCGCGTTTATGACCAATTTGGCGACGGCTGGGACGATTCCCGCGTGTATATTCGGTTGGGAAACGGTGCCGAACAGTCTTACACGCACGGTGGCGCTGCCATAAATGCCGCAGACAGTACCCGCTTTTTTAATATCAGAGTGCGCTCGGGCGATTCTTTACGCATTAGATACGAAGCGCAAGGTAATTTCCAGAAAGAAATCCAGTACACACTTTTCGACAACACAGGTGTAGCACTTTTCTTATCGGGAATTGCCCGTCAAGAACCCGCAGCGGGCATCGTTTACAACAAAATCGCCCGATGCAACAGCTGTGGCGCGCCTTTGTTGCTCAGCGTTCCTGACATTCGGACGAACACGGCAACGGCGCGCTGGCGCCCCGCGACACGTGGTTTTCAACCCACTTACGCCGTTCAATGGGACACCATGGGCTTCGCTTACGGGCGTGGTCGGAACAGATTGACAACGACGGATACTTTTGCGGTCATAACCGGCTTGACTGAATTCGTAAAATATGACGTGTATGTAGCAACGATTTGCGCGGGCAATGATTCAAGTATCGTCGCGGGTCCTGCGTCCTTCAAAACCGATACAGCGACCGATTTGAGCGTTAGCCGCATCCTCGGTCCGGGCAATAGTTGCTCACTGGGCGTGGACAGCATTAAGATTTTGATTAAAAATATCGGAGGCGTTCCGCAACAGTTGTTCCAATATAAAGCGAGCGTCAATGGGCAATTATTGCCCATTAGTGTGCCTTCCGACGGCTTATTCACGGGTGTTTTGAGTAAAGACAGCACAATTGCCATCGCTTTTAAGACTTTGTACGACTTTTCTCCGATTGGAGAATACGTTATCAAGGCGTGGACAGCCGCGAGTGACGACAAATTTCCGCTTAATGACACGGCTACTTTAATCGTTACGCATCCACGCACAATTGGTACTTTCCCGTATTACCAAGACTTTGAATTGGGTAAAGACACGTGGTTTTTGGCTGATACCGTTGGCAATTCAACGTGGCAATACGCCCAGCCTCGTGGGCAAATTTTCACATCGGCGGCATCAGGCGTGCGGGCGTGGACAACTTGGGCGGACTCAAGCTATCGACCCAATGAATTTGCTTATGTCAATTCGCCTTGTCTGAATTTTACCGCTTTCACGGCCGACCCGCGTATTTCACTCAATGTTAACGCCCACAGTGAGGCGGGTTTTGACGGCTCATGGATGGAGTCGAGCGTTGACAACGGTTTGTCTTGGCAAGTCGTTGGCGGACGGCGAACGGGTGTAAATTGGTACAATGACTCGATTGCACAAGTGTCTCGCCCAAGTTGGGGCGGTACGGCAGACTCGACACGCGGCTGGCGTTTGGCTCAAAATATACTGAGGGGTACTGCTGGAAAGTCGAATGTCCGTTTGCGCATCGCTTTTCGTTCCGATAATTTGTTGAATTCAGGTGACGGGTTTGCTTTTGACAATGTCTTGATTTCAGCATTGCCAGTTGTGGATTTCGCTTCAACATCGAACATATCCAACGCAAGTGTTAATCCTTGCGGCGACAGTGTCGTTAATACATTGACTTTCCGCGTGGCGAATCTCGGTTCGACAGCTCAACGTAATTTTGCTCTGAATTATCAAATTAATGGCGGCGCAACCGTTTCGGAGGCGCTTGACAGTTTAATTCAGCCAAACCAAACGGTCATATACGCGTCGAAAAAGCCTTTCAGAACGACTGCTGTGGGCAACTACGCTGTTAAGTCGTGGGTAAGTATAGCGGGCGACGCTCAAAGTCTCAATGATTCTCTATCGACGACTTTCCGCATTACGTTAGAAAAACCTATTTTGGTGAGTGCTTTCCCGTATCTTCAAGATTTTGAAAATGGCTCAGGCACTTGGTCGGCAACCGATTCGCTCAATGGCACTTGGGGACTTGTCACGCCAACAGGCTCGGGTATCAACTCTGCATCAAGCGGCTCAAAGGTGTTCAAGGTGGGCGCAACGCCGACAAATGCTTATAATAATAGTGAATGGAGTTATTTATTGTCGCCTTGTTTCGATTTCACAAGCATGACGGCCGATCCACGCATTGGCTTTGCCTTAAATGTTCAAGCTGAAAAATTAGGCACAACCACTTACGATGGTGCGTGGTTGGAAGGGTCAACAGACGGCGGTAAAGTTTGGACGCGTCTTGGCACCCGCAACACGGGCGTCAATTGGTACACCGACTCCATCAACTCCATCAGAAGAGGCGTTTGGTCGGGTCTCACGCCCGGTTGGAAATATGCTCAAAATATATTGACAGGATTTGCGGGAAAACCTAATTGTCGCTTCCGCTTTGTCTTCCGCTCTGACATCTCGGGTAATTCGACCGGTGGCGTTCCTTACGGTGGCGTGGCGGTTGACGATATTTTCATCGGCGAACAAGCACCGATTGACTTAGCTTCGGGCGGTGGAAGGCGAGTGGATTTGACAACTTGCGGTCGGTTGAATGATACCGTTTCTATGAATATAACGAATGTTGGAACGACGCGTCAATTTCGTTTTAGCGCCAATTATCAAATTGACAACCAAGCGGCGGTAACGGAATTGGTGGATTCTCTCAACATTTTGCCCAATCAAACGGCAGTGTATAAATTTAAGACAGCCTACAATTCGGCAGTATTGGGCAATCACACGCTCACAACTTGGGTAAGTGCAGTCGTCGGCGATGTTACAAAATCCAATGATACATTGAGACTTAGCTACGTCATTCCACCAGCAATTAGTGCGTTTAGGTCTTATAATTTCGATGATGGCGTAGCCCCTCAGTATTGGACAGCTATCGGCGCTATTGGATTAGAGCTTGGCGGACACGGCAATGCCGCAACAAATGGTTATATTTTTACTAATGTTTACAACACAAATAACCGTGTGGAACTCACAACGCACCGTTTCGGACCCGTTAGAAGTGACAAAGACAGTGTTTCTTTTGACTACCGTTTCGTCGCATACGATGCGCCAAATGGCGCGTTTACGTTTCTTCCAGCCAATAAAGACACCTTCAACTTCCAAGTGGCTTACGATTGCGAACCGAATTTTGTCACTTTAGAGACCATCACGGCGGCAAATCACGTGGCAACAACGGCTTATCAGACCCGCAAATTCTCTTTGGGCGCTTTCAAAGACCGCGCTGTGCGCTTCCGTTTCCGCATGGTCACGAGCGCTACTGGTTCGGCGGACTACTATGCCGACATTGATAACATCAATTTTATCACTTGTCCTGAAAATTTCGGTATTCAAGCAAAAATTGGTAATTCAAGGCTTGGTTCGTCGATTGGCTCGATTGCTTTGCGCGCGCCGACGGCTGGTTTGGCACCGTATTCTTACAACTGGAGCAACGGCAGAACCACGGATTCCATCGGTGGTTTGGCGGCAGGCACTTACACGGTGACGATTACTGACGGTCGCGGTTGTACGCAATCGGGTGTTTATACGGTTCAAAATACGGTTGGAACGTTCGACCTTAGTTCGATTTTTAGCAAAGTTACGCTTGCGCCAAATCCAACAACGGGCGCTACGACCTTAAATCTTGAACTCAGTCGCCCAACATCCGCGCGGATTCAAGTGCTAAACGTCATGGGACAGTTGCTCTACGAAACGCGTAGCCAAACGTCGGAACAGCAGCAACAATACGAACTCGATATGACCGACCGACCTGCGGGCGTCTATCTCGTGCGCATTGTGGCCGATAATCGCAGTTTTGTGGCAAAATTGGTGAAACAATAAGCGCTTTGTTTGTTCAAAAATAGCAGTTGATGTATGGCTGCGCACATAAAAAAATCCCGAATTCTCCGCAATGGAAAATTCGGGATTTTTTTTACATCAAAGTTGGCATATTAGAAATAAAAAAAAGCGTCAAAATAGGACCCCTCAGTATAAACGCATAAAAAGCCTCGAAAACACGTATTTTCAAGGCTTTTTATGCGTTTATACTGAGGGGTCCTATTTTTTCTAAACGCTTTAACATTACCGAATGGGGAAGTGTAAAGTGGCAACAACTTCCTGCTCATTCAAATTTTCTAAGCTAAAAGTAGCGCGCTCACCATAAATCATTTGCAGTCGGCGGCGCGTGTTTTCGACGCCAATTCCGCCGTTTTTTGGCGCGTCGTCATTGCGAGAAATCGAAGCAACTGAGGGGGCCTCTTTTTTTAATTGTCCCGAATTAATGATGTTTATTGTTAAAAAATCAGCGTCTAATTTACTTTTGATTTTGATAAAAACGCCATTTATCGACTCTTTCAAGCCGTGTTTTATAGCATTTTCAACCAGTGTTTGAACAATAATCGGTGGAATTGTAATGCTTAAAGTTGCGTCTGCAATGTCCAATTCAGCGTTTAATTTTTTGCCAAATCTAATTTTTTCCAATGCTAAATATTTTTCAACAACTTCTATTTCCTCCGAAAGCGGCACGACATCGCGCTTCTCGTAGTTCAACGTATAGCGCATCAAATCGGACAACAAAAGTACGGCATCCGAAGCATTGTCTTTTTTCATCATCGCCAGGGAATGAATGCTGTTTAAAGCATTAAACAAAAAATGAGGATTTAATTGAGACCGTAAATTGATGAGTTCCAAGTCTTTAGCGCGATTTTCGACGGCGAGTTTTTCAATGTCCTTTTGTCGTGCTTTTTGAACATAGTTGTAAGCATTGAAACCAGTTATCCAAATGATGAAAAAACTGAATTTATAAATTTGAGTAAAATTACTTGTTACCCTCAGATAAAGTTCAAGGTCTTCCACGTATGCCGCACTTTTCGGAACAAAATCAGCGGCGCCTATATCCAAAATGCGGGCTAAAGGAAAATT
>JAYUKJ010000834.1:0-2427 GCA_043764555.1 Saprospiraceae bacterium | reverse complement strand
AAATGAAGATAAAATGAAGATAAAATGAAGATAAAATGAAGATAAAATGAAGATAAAATGAAGATAAAATGAAGATAAAATGAAGATAAAATGGAGATAAAATGAAGATAAAATGGAGATAAAATTCCCTTTTGGGTGCCTTTTTAACCCATAAAACTGGATTACCTATCTAAAAATCTTATTTGATTTATTTTTATATTTCTATACGGAACTGATATTTTTCTACGGTTTATAGGCTTTTCTGAGGTAAATACATGGATAAAAGTGATATTTTTCTACGGCTTTAATCTATTAGTGGTCTATTTTGATATTTTCCTACGGAATTGATATTTTTCTACGGTTTAAGAACACCTAATGCTTCAGAAACACGTTCATTATTGATATTTTTCTACGGTTTTATGGGGACATAGAGTCATTTCTGGATAGTTTTGATATTTCTCTACGGTTTTGATATTTTTCTACGGTTTGTTGATATTTTTCTACGGTTTGTTGATATTTTTCTACGGTTTGTCTGATATTTTTCTACGGTTTGTCTGATATTTTTCTACGGTTTTGAAGTTGTAACTAATTGATATTCAATGGGTTAAAAACCCTAAATAAGATAAAACTTAAAACTTAAAAAAACTTAAAAGAAAAATTGAAGTGTTTTAAAAAAACTTATTTCTTGTTTTTGTTAAAAAATTGCGCCGCCGCCGCGAGAAAAATATTCTCTGATAGTTGCGCACTTTTTCCGAAAAATAGTCTCAAAATGCTATTTATACTGAGGGGTCCCTTTTTAGAGAATTTTTATCGTTCGGGTAACTTTCAAAGTTACCCGTCCGTCCGTCCGTCCGTCCGTCCGTCCGCCCGCCGTCGTAGTCTCCTACCCTTTTTGCGGGTTTCTCATTGCTTTATATCTTTACATCTTTATAACTTTATAGCTCGCGTTACGATAAAATTGGAGGCTTGCATAAATATATTTTACTAATCTGCTCATTTTGTGTCTTTATATCTTTACTTCTTTATGAATGGTTTATTCTTTGTATCTTTATATCTTTAGTTCTTTATAAATTTATATCTTTGTGAGTCGTTAAGATTCACTATTTTTTTTATCAAAATCACTGAATTATGGCTCAAACCATCGGAATTGTTTCCCAAAAAGGCGGCGTTGGAAAGTCCACGCTATCACGTTTACTCGCGGTTGAGTATGCCCGCAATGAATTTTCGGTCAAAGTTGCCGATATGGATTTATCTCAAGGTACTGTTTCAGAGTGGAATCGGGTGCGTATGTCGAAAGATTATGCGCCCTTGGTCTCTGTCGAACAATTTAATAGTGTTGCAGAGGCGATGAAACAAGGCAAAAATTACGATTTAATTGTTCTCGACGGCGCACCTCATGCGACGCGCATGACCTTGGATATTGCTTTGCAGAGCGATTTTGTTCTCTTACCAACGGGCGTTACCCTCGACGACTTGCGTCCTACGATTCGCTTGGCGCACGAATTGGTCAACAAAGGAGTCGCTGCCAATAAAATCGGTATCGTTTTGTCGCGGGTTGGCACAAGTGCAAACGAAATCAGTGGCGCCAAGCGTTACATCACCGAGGGTGGCTACTTTTTCGTAGGGACAATTCCCGAAAAAACGTCCATCGGACAGGCGCACGACATCGGGCGGGCGGCGAACGAAACGGCGTTCAAAACCATCAACGACAATGTGGACGAATTGATTCAATCCGTCGTAAACCGTATTTCTGAAATTAAAAACTAACGTATTTTCATCATGGCAAAAATTGCAAAACCAGATAATAAAGGTGTTCCACCGAAATATGATGCAAAGGGTGCGCCGCCAAGAATTGACGCAAAGGGCGAGCCGCCAAAGTTTATGGAACAAAGCCACAACTTGACAAAAGTGGAAAGTTCCAAAATGGTGCTTATCAATTTTAACGCTACGGCTGAGTTTAGGAAAGAAGTAAAAATTTATGCAACTGAACTCGGTTTGACAGTGACGGAATTGATTATGGAGTCAATTGAGATGCACAAAAAAGCAAGAAAGTAGAAATTTGTGTCTTTATATCTTTGTATCTTTGTATAAAGATTTAAAATTTTTTCATTTCCAGCGCTTTTTTTCTATTGAATCGGTACTAATTGGGATTCAGTAGAAATTTAGATTAGAAGCAAAAAAAACGCTTTAATTTCTTGCCTAAACATCGTTTGTAGATTCAGCAATGTTCTCGAAAGATATAATTGTTGGGTTTTTATATCTTTACATATTTATATCTTTATATAAAGATGGATTTTCGAGCAATTACCCTGTTCTTTGCAGCACAAAAAATGCGGCTTAAAATTGCTTTCTGTAAATGATTCGTGCAAATTGAGGGCGACCGTGAAGAGGGCGACCGTGAAGAGGGCGACCGTGAAGAGGGCGACCGTGAAGAGGGCGACCGTGAAG
>JAYUKJ010000833.1:0-2427 GCA_043764555.1 Saprospiraceae bacterium | reverse complement strand
ACAAAAACGATAAAACTTGCTTCAAAATTTTCATATTTCTTGATTTTAAAAATAACCCCTACTTTTTTAAGGCTTTCGGGAAATTGCCCACTTCGAAGTAATAAAATAACTGTTTGTAATTACCGTACAAAGGTGGGTAGTATCCCTGTTTAATGCTGTTCATCGTTGTTGACTGTTGTTTAAATTTGGTTAAATTTGATTTTTTCATAATTTTTAATTACATAAAAAAAGCTGCTGCGTTATAAACCCAGCAGCTTTTAATGAATATACCCCCTCAGTATTAAGGACGTTTTGGAGCTTTACCGCCGTCGGGTTTACCCATTTTAGCATATATTTCCTCCTGCTTAGCGGGCGAAATCAATTTCCTTGGTTCAAGTTCTATACCATGACGCAGCACTTCTTTTACGAAAGTAACTCTGTCAATGTCAAATTCCCTGGCCATGTCTTGTCTTGTTTTGTAAACACTCATGATTCGTTGATTTAAAAGTTTGAAAAGATTTGTTACACTTATTTTATCTTAGAGACACGGACATTGTATCTGCCTTACCGCTCACTATAAAAACACCATACCCATTTTTGATATTTGTAAAAGGTGTGATTGGTTCTCCAAATAAATTGTCTTTGGCACTTTTGACGGCTTCAAGGTTTTTAGCGTATTCATTAAAGTCTTTGGACGTTGACCTAAATCTTACAGCTAAGTTTATGATATTGTTAGGAATGGGCTTGTTTCTGATACCATCAATAGCAAGGTTATAGTCATTGTCTATATCAATGCCGATGCGCCAAACGTAACGTTTGGTATTGAAATTTTTACTACTCAAAAATTTTGGCGTGTCGGCGTTTTGATCTAATTTTATTAGTTTAGCTTCAGTGTAGTAGTAGTCGCTTCTATTCGTCTGCCTAACGAAAACATCAGCTGCGTAATAATTAATTGCAGAAGGATCGTTATCAAACTCTAAAAATAGTTCAGAAAGTGTTCCCGTCTGGAGTGATTTAAAGCTATTTCTTTTGAAATAAGCCTTAACAAGTTTAACAGATTTTGGCACAATTTGCTCGGCAAAAACGGTATCAAAATCAGGGGCTGATACTTGAAGTTTACAATTGGAACCCGTCTCTAAACGCTCAATTTTACTCCCATAGACTGATTTATAGAATGGATCGACTTGCACAAATATCGCCACGTCTTTGTTGTCAGACGTTAGTTTTATCTTCGCACCTAACACAGAATCAAAATCAATGAAATTGATAGTGTACCCACCGTTTTGATTAAATATTGTATCACCTTTAGCTGTACTCCAAACTATAGGTTCGTTGAGATTACGGGTCCGAGAAAGTATGACGAGTTGGTCTAATTCTTCATCATTAAACAGCTCCGCAAATATGGCAATTCGTGATTTTTGCGGCGGAATGTTCACTGTGTCTTCACCTAAAAAACTGCATGAAAATAGGTTACAAACCACAAAAAAGTTAAGATATTTAGCTAAAATCTTTTTCATTTTTTATTATTTTAAAATTTAATTGAATAGGAAACCGAAGGAAGTATTGGAAAAAGCGATGCTTGGATTACCGAATATTTAGTATTGAATCGACCCTGTTCCGACCGAACAAAATAATAGAATGGATTGGCGTAACTGTAAGCATTGTACAAGCCGACGTTCCATTTTCGTTCGTACTTCTTTCGTTTTTTATAAAACTCAAAACCCACATCCAACCTTTGTAGAACCTTTGTCCGATACGCATTTCTTCCACCATATACATACTGTTTTACAGGTGCATAGAAGTCGAATGCGGGGAAGGCATAAGTAAATACTTGGTTTGGAACGGTAATCGCATTGCCCGTTGCAAACGTCCAATTAGCCGAAAAAGTAACTTTTTTATTCAACTGCCGCGCGTAAACGATGGCAAATTCGTGTCGTCGGTCAAATTTGTAAGGAAACGCTTCGCCTCGGTTGATGTCGTCAAATTGCCGATTGTTCCAAGACAAAGTGTAGCTAATCCAACCCGTATTTTTACCCGCGTTTTTTTGCAAAAGCACTTCTACGCCATACGCTTCGCCGTTGCCTTGCACCACTTTCTTTTCCCAATCGGGGTCTTGGGTCAAAAAACTACTGCCTTCCTTGTAAGCAATCAGATTATTCATTTTTTTGTAGTACCCTTCAATGCTCAATTCTGTTCCATTCGACAATGTTTTGGCGTAACCCAATGCGATTTGATGCGCCAATTGCGGTCCAATACTCGGCACGGCCGGCACCCACGAATCAGTCGGCAAGCCCAATGCATCATTCGTCAAAAGATGTACAAATTGCATCGTGGTAGCGTAGGACAATTTAATCGCCCCGTTGAGGGCGGGATAACTCAGGCTTATGCGGGGTTGCGGGGCGTAAAAAGTCACACCGCGCACGTAGTAAATGCCCATGTTCAAACCGA
>JAYUKJ010000832.1:0-2430 GCA_043764555.1 Saprospiraceae bacterium | reverse complement strand
TTGTTGATGTGTTTTTTGCAAAACGAAGAATCCACCGAAACGGCATAGTTTTAGGCTTTTTTCCCAGAGACACCCACTTTTTAAACAAAAAATTTATCCATAATTCACGATGCAAATCGTCACGTTGACCACCGACTTCGGTTTAAAAGATTACTACGTTCCCGCCTTGAAAGGTGCGATGCTGACGCGGCATCGGGCGTTGAATTTGGTGGATGTGTCTCACAACATCAATAATCACGATATAGTTCAAGCGGCGTTTATTCTCAAAAACGCGTGGAATATGTTCCCAATTGGCACCATTCACGTCGTTAGCGTCAATAATTTCAGCAGCGAACAAAACCGTTTTCTCGCTTTCAAATACAAAGACCACTATTTTGTCGGACCCGACAACGGTATTTTCACCTTGATTTTTCCAAATTGGACACCCCCTCAGTATATCGCCGAAATTCCGTTTGGTGGACTCAGTTTCAAACCTGTTAGCGCCGTGATTGCCGAAGCGGTTGGCTTTTTGGCGAGCGGACAAGTGCTTGAAGGATTGGGTTTGGAGGCAACCGATATTGTGCAACGCATTATGTTACAGCCTGTTATCAGTCAAAATCAGATTCGTGGCTCCGTTATTCATATTGATAATTACGACAATGTTATTTTGAACGTCACGCGTGATTTATTCAAAAAAATTAGCAAAAACCGCCCGTTTCAACTCTATTTCAAACGCCATGACCCGATTACGCAACTCTCAAATTATTACAACGACGTGCCAATCGGTGAAACGCTCTGCCTTTTTAACTCCGATTATTTAGAAATTGCCATCAATATGGGCAAAGCCGCGGAACTCCTGAGCTTGAAAATTGAAGATACCGTTCAAATTAATTTTCAAGAAGCCTAAATTGGGTTTAGTTCTAAACTTTTGGAAAGTTTTATAATCCGTTAAAATCCGATTTTCCCGTCCAAACAGACAACCTTTCGTCCTTAAAAACCTTTAAGTAGGATTGAGTTTTTCACGCAACAAATTCGTCCGATTATGTTTTTAGACATCACGAAATACCGCAAAGCCGTCTTCGTACTTTTCGCCGTTGCTTTCGTAACGAGCCTCTATTTTATAACAACCCTTCGTTTTGCCTTCGATTTTGAGCAATTTTTCCCCGAAGGCGACCCCGATTTGGTGTTTTATCAAGATTTTATCAAAGATTTTGAAGGTGATGACAATTTTCTCCTCGTAGGTATCAAAAATACGGCGGGTACTGAGGGGGTCTTCCAACAAGATTTTTTACGCCGCTTCGATACCCTAACCGAGAAAGCCGCCGACTTGCCTTACGTCAACAACAGTCAATCTTTGACGAACATAAAACTGCCCATAAAATCCATTTTTGGCATCTCCACAACGCCCTTAATTCACGTTGAAGACACCGCTTTTTACGCTTACGACCGCAAACGGGCCTTGGAAGACGAGCGTTTTGTCCGAAATTTAATTTCAGAAGACGCTACTTGTTTGGTCATTCTGTTGAAAACAAAAGAAAAACTAAAACTCGACGAATCCGAAGTTTTGATGCAAGCACTCGACTCGCTCATCACGCCGATGGGTTTTCAAGAACACCATTATTTGGGACGCGCCAATTTCCAAAAAGAACTCGTTTACATGGAAAAACGCGAGGTTGCCGTTTCGACGGGCGTCGCGGCCATTTTGGTCGGCATCATCATGGCGATATTGTTCCGACGCTGGCGAACCGTCGTGATTGCCCTGTCGTCGATTGGTTTGGCGATGATTTTGTTCTTCGGCATTTTGGGCGCGTGGGGACGCGACATTACGGCCATTTCAGCCTTATATCCCGTGCTTTTGGTGATTATTGGCACCTGCGATGTCGTGCATATGTTGTCAAAATACATCGATGAACTTAGGCGCGGTCATTCTCAAATAGACGCTATGTGGTTGACAATCAAGGAAATAGGCTTGGCAACTTTAATGACTGCGATTACTACGGCGATTGGTTTTGCCACCTTGGTGACAACGCGCATCATTCCGATTCAAGAGTTTGGCGTCAACGCGGCGGTGAGCGTTTTGGTGGCTTATTTCACGGTTTTATTCTTCACAACGTCGGTTTTGTCATACTTCAAAGTCGATGATTTGATTCTTTTGAAAGAAAATAAAAACAGCGGATTTGGTCGAATTGAGCGTTTTATGGGTTGGATTTACAATGTAACGAAGTTCAAATCACGCCAAATTGCTTTTATTGCGCTCGCTACTTTGCTGATTTCGGCATACGGCATCTCAAAAATTGGCACCAATTACACCATCGCGGGCAATATGCCGAACCGCATGAAAGTGACCGAAGATTTTCACTTTTTCGAGAAAATATTTTCGGGTTTTCGCCCTTTAGAATACGCCGTTTTTGCTCAAAATGGGCATCGAACGGACGATTTTGTTGTCATGCA
>JAYUKJ010000831.1:0-8194 GCA_043764555.1 Saprospiraceae bacterium | reverse complement strand
TGAAGAAGACGAAAAATTTGCCGATTGCTACGTGGCGGCTAACGCTTTTTGCATCATTACGAAGGATAAACATTTCAGAGTTTTGAAGGAAAATAAGTTTCCGCCTTTCAAAATTTTCACGCCGCAGGAATTTAAGGCTATTTATGAAGCCTATAAAACACCTTCCTGATGTTCTTAAATAATTTAGCAACAATAATTTCAAAAAAAGGGACCCCTCAGTATATGACGTCTTTACGGCGTCCCGAGCATCGGAAAAACCCATTTTGACCATTTTTTCAAAAAAACAGACCTATGAAACGACGCATTCTTCTTTTTTTACTCACTATTTCTATCACCACGACGTCCTTTTTTTCAAAAGAAAAAAGGAGCATTCCTACGTGCATTGTTGAAAATAGCGCCGAAACTTGGGGCTTTTTCAGTCATAAACTCATCAACCGATGCGCTGTTTTTACTTTGCCCGAAGAAATGTTGCCACTGTTCAAACCCAATATTGAATACATTACAGAACAAGCAATTGCGCCCGACAAACGCCGTTTTATTGTGGCAAATGAAGGTTTTAGGCATTACATCAATCTCGACCGTTGGGCATTCTTACCGCAAGACAAATTGGAAGCGCAGATTCTGCACACCGATATTTTACTCGTTGGCGAACGCGGTGACACGACCTTACTCGTTGATTATCAGTCAATTAGGAAAGCTAAACGCGATTATTATTTGAAAGCAAAAGCGATAAAAAAACTGTTCGGACGTGATTCGGTCATTGTTTCGGATTCAACATTTCGACGATTTTTTATCCACAATTTGTCGCGCATTCAACCCGATGAAAATATGTCTATTTCGATGGATAGTTTGACCAAATTTTTCAAAAAAGAAGGTCTTATACTGAGGGGTCCCTTTCGAGCGGCTTTTGCGAAAGACAAATTGACGGCAACGGGCATTTTGCCTTTTCACCTCATCACGTTGCAACGTCAATTGATGGAAGCGTTTGTTGCAAAGGATAAAAATCGAATTCTGAAACTTGCCGCCGAAATGGGGCATTACATAGCCGACGCCCATGTACCTCTGCACACAATTTCAAATTACGATGGACAGCAAACCAATCAAAATGGCATCCACGCTTTTTGGGAAAGCCGTTTGCCCGAACTTTTTGCCAAAAGCCAATATGATTTCTTCGCTGGTCGAGCCGAATATTTCGACAGTCCAAAAAAATATTATTGGAATATCATTGCTGAGTCGAGTAAGTTAGTCGCCAAAACTTTACGGGTTGAAAAAGAAGTCGCCGCCGCTTTTCGAGACGATAATAAATATTGCCCCGAAACCGTGAATCGAACAACGCTCAAAAAACCGTGTTTCGATTTTGCTCAGTCTTACCACGAACAACTCGGTGGCATGGTGGAAGACCGAATGCGCGATGCGATTTTGGCAGTCGGTTCCGCTTGGTTGACGGCTTGGACGGACGCGGGGAAACCCGATTTAGAAAATTTCAAAATAATAGGACCCCTCAGTAAAACGGACTCAATTAAGGTTGACTCGACGGAATTGGCGGGGGATAAGGTGTTGAAAAATGGCGGCAAAATGATTGGACGCCACGAAGAGTACTGAAAAGAAAAAGCCGAACGTGTTGTTACACATTCGGCTTTTCCGTAAAAATCAATTATTTTAAATTTTACATTTCACTTTTATAATCCCACGTGTTCAGAAAACCCGTTGTGAAATCACCTTTTTTGAACGCTTCATTTTGCATCAAACGTTGATGGAATGGCACCGTCGTTTTCACGCCTTCGATAATAAACTCATCTAACGCCCGCTCCATTTTTGCGAGACATTCTTCCCGCGTTTGAGCGCGAACAATCAATTTTGCAATCATCGAATCGTAATAAGGCGGAATATTGTAACCCGCATAAACGTGAGTATCAACCCGAACACCATGACCTTTCGGCGAATGGAAAGACGTAATGCGACCTGGACTTGGGCGGAAATCGTGTTTCGGGTCTTCGGCATTGATGCGGCATTCCATGGCGTGCATTTTTGGAAAATGGTCTTTGCCAGAAATTTTTTCACCAGCCGCAATTTTGATTTGCTCTTTAATCAAATCAAAATCAATGACTTCTTCCGTCACAGGATGCTCCACTTGAATCCGCGTATTCATTTCCATAAAATAGAAATTACGGTATTTGTCCACCAAAAACTCAACAGTTCCCACACCTTCGTAATTGATGCACGAAGCAGCTTTTCGCGCCGCTTCACCCATTTTCTCGCGAAGTTCATCGGTCATAAATGGCGAAGGTGCTTCTTCTACCAATTTTTGATGCCGCCGTTGAATCGAGCAATCGCGTTCGGACAAATGACAAACATTGCCGTATTGGTCACCCGCAACTTGAAATTCAATGTGGCGCGGCTCTTCGATGTATTTTTCAAGATAAATGCCATCATTGCTGAAAGACGCTTTGGCTTCGGCGCGTGCCATGTCCCAATTGCTTTCAAACTCTTCGGACTTCCAAATAATCCGCATCCCTTTTCCGCCACCGCCCGCAGTTGCCTTGATGATGACGGGATAGCCGATACCCTCGGCAAGTCGAATGCCTTCTTGAACATCAGGAACCAAGCCGCCTGAGCCGGGAACGACGGGAACACCCGCTTTTATCATTGTGTCTTTCGCCGTGATTTTGTCGCCCATCATCCGAATTTGATGCGGTGTCGGTCCGATAAATTTCACGCCGTATTCAGCACAAATTTCCGAGAAATCCGCGTTTTCCGATAGAAAACCATATCCGGGATGAATGGCATCAGCATTTGTTATTTCCACTGCCGCCATCAAACGCGCAACATTCAAATAACTTTCTTTCGACGACGGTGGACCAATACACACTGCTTCATCCGCAAAACGAACGTGCAACGATTCTCGGTCGGCAGTCGAATAGACGGCAACCGTTCGGATACCCATCTCTTTGCACGTGCGAATAATTCGCAGGGCAATTTCGCCTCGATTGGCAATTAATATTTTTTTAAACATAAAATTTCCGATTTGATATTGTGATACTTCGATATTGTGATATTTTGATATTGCAACGCAGAGCGTACAATACCTCAATACCCAAATATCACTTTTACCCCTTCGGGTCAACGAGGAACAAAACTTGGTCGAACTCAACGGGCGAAGCATCTTCAACACAGACCTTCACAATTTTACCCGCAATCTCGGACTCAATTTCGTTGAATAATTTCATCGCCTCAATAATGCAAACAACCGAGCCTTTTTTAACCACATCACCCACTTTAGCGTAAGTCGGCTTATCCGGACCCGCCGAACGGTAGAACGTTCCAACAATTGGTGACTTGATTTCCAAATAGTTGCCCCCCTCAGTATCTGCAGGTTTTGCGACAACTTTAGGCAAGTCGAGTTGAACAACGGGAGTCGCCGCAGCAGCAGATGCTGCTATCGGTGCTGCGGACATAGCAACAGGTGCAGCCGTGTGGAATATCTGCTGCTTGCCATTATTGAACTTCGACGTGCGGATAACGATTTTTTGGTCGCCTTCCTCAAAGCGAAATTCGGCAAGGTCGCTTTTATTAATAAGCTGAATGAGTGATTTGATTTCCTCGAAAGTCATCTTTGGTGGATTTTTTTCTTGATTCAAAGTTTGATGATTTTTATTCTAAATTTCAGGATTCTAAATTCCGAAGTCTAAAATTTCACGTAGAAATTTCTGGAATCCGTAATTTGAAAGAAAATGAAAGTAAGCCTTCAAATAAAAAGGCAGCTTTCGATTGGCAATATTAGAAAAAACTTTTGAGACATTATGCGAATAGTCTTGTTCGTTTTTTCGCCAAATGAAAACTGCCTTTTTAGGGAAGAAAAAATTTCTTAATTACGATTGAGTGAACCAACGCGATCCATGTAACCGCGTGTTTCGGAGTTAATACGCACTCTGTCACCAATGTTGATAAACAACGGAACGCGCACTTCAGCACCTGATTCAACAATTGCGGATTTCGACGAGTTCGTTGCGGTATCGCCTTTCACACCGGGTTCGGTATAAGTGATTTCAAGGGTAATAGATGTCGGTAAATCAACCGTCAACGCACGGTCGTCGCGTGAATCGAACACAATGTCAACCATCATGCCCTCAAGCATCAAATCAGCATTATCTATCATGTCTTCGGCGATGAAAAGTTGCTCGTAGGATTCGTTGTTCATAAAATTCAAACCCATATCATCCTTGTAAAGATATTGACATTGACGACGCTCAATCGGCGCAAGTGTAATGCTATGACCGCTCGGAAAATTATTCTCTAAAACACTGCCTTTCGTGACGCTTTTCATTTTCACATAAACAAACGCCGCGCCTTTGCCGGGTTTGATGTGTTGAAAATCCACGACTTTATAAATGTCGTTATTGTATTCAAAGCAAATGCCTTTCTTGATGTCTGACGTAGAAGCCATACTATTAATTAAAATTTAAAATGGTGAATTAAAAGAGATAGTATTTAAAATCAAAACGCTCATTGTCAAAGCCAAGTAGCTTTAACGCCATTAATGCCCAATTTTAAATTCAAACGCAATCATAGTTTATAAATTGCGGCGCAAAGTTAGACATTTGACGCTAAAAACTAAACATTCGGACAAAAAAATACCTACTCAGTATTTCCCGATTTATTACGACATTTGGCGATTATCTATTCACTTCGTAATTTATGTTTAAGATGAAAATTCAATTTCTATTCCTTTTCTTATTTCTAAACGCCGCCGTTTTTGCTCAAAAACAAAGCGCAGATTTAATCGTTCACAATGCGAAAATTTACACTGTCAATGAGCAATTTGACATCGCAGAATCTTTTGCCGTAAAAGGAGACCGCATTGTGAGCGTTGGTTCAAATGAGGATATTTTATCAAAATTTCAATCAAAAAATACGCTTGATGCCATGGGTAAAACGATTCTGCCTGGACTCATTGATGCCCACGCGCATTTCTATCGTTATGGCGAAGGCTTACAAACGGTTGATTTAGTGGCTACAAAGAGTTGGGAATCAATCTTACAAAAAGTAGAGAATTTCTCGAAGACTAATCGGGAAGGTTGGCTAATCGGGCGTGGTTGGGACCAAAATGATTGGGCAACAAAAACCTATCCGACGAAAGAACGTTTGGATAAATTGTTTCCAAAACGTCCCATTTTGCTTACGCGAGTTGATGGACACGCAGCAATTGTCAATCAAGTGGCGCTGGATTTAGCAAAAATAAAAGCGGGGCAAACTTTGACGGGTGGCGAAATTGAAACTAAAAATGGGCAATTGACAGGCATACTTGTGGATAACGCTATTGCCTTGGTACGCTCACTTATTCCGGAAGCGACTAAAAAGCAACGCCGCCAAGCCTTATTAGATGCTCAAAAAAATTGCTTCGCCGTTGGTTTGACAACTGTTGTTGACTGTGGCGTTGATGCACCACTTGTTGGTTTTATCGAAAAAATGAACCGCGATAAGTCACTCAAAATGCGTTTGTACTTGATGCTTTCTGATGATAGAAAGAACTATGAATATCTTTTCAAACGCGGAATCGTCAAAACCGACCGACTGAATGTGCGTAGTTTCAAATTATATGCGGATGGTGCTCTGGGTTCTCGCGGCGCTTGCTTATTGCATCCTTACAATGACCGTTCAAATCACTTCGGTTTTTTGTTGAAAAATGCAGACTATTATGAAGCTGTCACAAAGCGGATTGCCGAACACGAAGGAATGCAAGCTTGTACACACGCGATTGGTGACTCCGCGAATCGTGAAATTTTGCGAATTTATGGCGCTATACTGAGGGGTCCTAATGACCGACGCTGGCGCATCGAACACGCACAAGTTATCAACGAAGCCGATTTTTCTCTGTTCAAAACCTACAATATTGTGCCTTCCGTGCAGCCTACTCATGCTACTTCTGATATGTATTGGGCAGGTGAAAGACTTGGAAAGGAACGTGAATCGGGTGCTTATGCTTTCCGTCGGTTGATGAATCAAAACGGTTGGTTGCCACTTGGTACCGATTTTCCCGTCGAAGATATTAATCCCATATTGACTTTTTATGCGGCTGTTGTTCGTAAAGATGCGAGCGGTTTTCCCGAAGGTGGTTATCAATTCGACAATGCTTTAAGCCGTGAACAAACACTACGCGGCATGACGATTTGGGCAGCAAAAGCAAACTTTGAAGAACAAGAGAAGGGTAGTTTGGAAGTAGGTAAATTTGCCGACTTCATTATTTTGAATCAAAACATAATGGAAGTTGTACCAACTGATATTTTAAAGACGAAGGTCAAGGCAACTTTTGTTGGCGGTGAAAAAGTATTTGACCAATAATGGATTCATTAATACACGCTAAAGCGCATCGTGTTCTTAAAATTTAGCACAATTATCAAAGTAACACGCCATGAAAGCCTTAGATTTGTGGCTTGAAATTGGGATGATTCAATGAATTATCCCAATTCTTTTTTGATTTACAAACTGGAATTACGGAGTTTAAAAGTTTTAATTGTCCCTATTTTGAAGCAAATGTTCCACGTGGAACACTCGGAAACCCTTTTATACTGAGGGGTCCTAATCGGTATCAACAAAATAAAATGAGCGTATCAAATCAAACAATCGTCACTTCGACGAAGAATAAAACGGGTATAAAAGTCTTCGCGCCCGCAAGTGTGGCGAATGTCGCCTGCGGTTTCGATGTATTGGGCTTCGCCTTAGACCGTCCCGGAGACGAGATTATTGTCCGTTTTTCGGAAAACAAAGGACTAAAAATCACGAAAATCACGGGCGGAAAGCTGCCTTACGAAGTCGAAAAGAACACGGCTGGCTATGCGGCTTTGAAACTTTTGGAACATTTAGGCGAGTCTGAACGAGGAATCGAGATGGAGATTCACAAGAAAATGCCGTTTGGATCGGGTCTTGGGTCAAGTGCGGCAAGTGCGGCTGGGGCAGTAGTGGCTATAAACGAACTACTTCGACGCCCTTTGGAGAAGCGTGACTTGCTCAAATTTGCCGTTTTGGGTGAGAGTATCGCGAGCGGAGCGATTCATGCCGACAATATTGCACCGTCTCTTTTGGGTGGTTTTACCCTTGTTCGCGACAGCGACACCCTCGATATTCACCGTATTCATACACCTCGCGGGATGTTTGCAGCAATCGTTTATCCCAAAATAGAGGTGCTAACTAAGGAAGCTCGGGCTATGTTGCGGACAGAAGTGCCTCTAAAAGACGCTGTAAAACAGTCGGCAAACCTCGGTGCGTTCATTCTTGGGATGTTCAATTCAGACTTTGGATTAATAAAACGGTCTTTAGTTGACCTTATAATTGAACCGCAACGCGCACAATTGATACCGCATTTCTACGAAGTTAAAGAAGCCGCTTATACTGAGGGGGTGCTTGGATGCTCTATTTCAGGTTCTGGACCGTCTATTTTCGCGCTTTCTGCGAATAGTTTAACCGCAGAAAGGGCAGGATTAGCCATGAAAAAGGTGTATGAAACACACAGAATACCGTGTGAATTGTACATTTCACCGATAAATATGGAGGGAACTATTCTATTTTAAAGTCGATGTTCCACGTGAAACATTTAAAAAGGATGGATTTAGAACTTACAAGCATTGTAATTAAAGACAAATCACACTGTCTATTCAATGTTTCACGTGGAACATTAGAGCTAAATTGGGTTAGCTCCTACAATGTTTCACGTGGAACATTCACAGGGCATCTTATTTTAACTACATTATTCAACCAATAATATCAAACTTAATAGTATGAAACTGTATAGCACAAAAAATCCGACGACATTCGTCACCCTAAAGGAAGCAGTTTTTAAAGGATTGCCTTCAGATAACGGCTTGTTTATGCCCGAATCTATACCACAATTGGAAGCCGATTTCATCAAAAACCTTAAAGACCATTCGTTCCAAAGCATCGCTTTCACGGTGGCAAAGACCTTAATCGGTGGTGTAATTCCCGACAAAGACCTAAAAAAACTGGTAGAACAGTCCATGAATTTCCCCGCTCCGGTTGTTAAACTCGATGAATCAACCCACGTTTTGGAATTGTTTCATGGTCCTTCCTTGGCTTTCAAAGACTTTGGTGCGCGGTTTATGGCGCAGTTAATGTCTTATTTCAACAAAAGAAATAAGCGTGAACTCGTTATCTTGGTCGCAACTTCGGGTGATACGGGAGG
>JAYUKJ010000830.1:0-2432 GCA_043764555.1 Saprospiraceae bacterium | reverse complement strand
CGACAAATCACGATGTAAAAGCGGTTGAATACTTCCTCCGCGAAAAATTTGACGCCTTAAATATTTCCGAATTCAAAGAATTTATTCACTTCGGATTGACGTCGCAAGACGTGAACAACACGGCAACCCCCCTCAGTATAAAGCACGCCGTGGAGCGTATTTATCTGCCGACGCTTCAAAAAGTGAGAATGGAACTCGCTGACCGCGCCGAAAATTGGAAAGGCATCGCGTTGCTCGCCCGCACGCACGGACAAGCGGCGAGTCCGACAACTTTGGGAAAGGAAATCCACGTTTTTATCGAACGCATTGACAATCAATTGATTCTGTTGAAACAAATTCCGTACAAAGCCAAATTTGGCGGGGCAACGGGCAATTTTAACGCCCACAAAGCGGCGTATCCGCTGATTGATTGGCGCCAATTTTCCGACAAATTTGTTACGGAATACCTCGGTTTGGAACGCTTGCAATTGACAACTCAAATTGAACATTATGACAATATGGCGGCGACTTTTCAAGCAATTGGGCGGATAAACACGATTTTGATTGACTTCTGTCGCGACATATGGGCCTATGTTTCGGTCGATTATTTCAAGCAAAAAACCAAGGCGGGTGAAGTCGGTTCTTCCGCGATGCCGCACAAAGTGAACCCGATTGATTTTGAAAATGCCGAAGGAAACTTGGGTTTGGCGAACGCTTTGTTTGAATATATGGCGCTGAAACTGCCGATTTCACGCCTACAACGCGACTTGACGGACTCGACCGTTCTGCGCAATATCGGCGTTCCGTTTGCTCACACTTTGGTTGCGATGACGTCTATACTGAGGGGTGTCGAAAAATTATTACTGAACGAACAAAAACTCTACGACGACCTCGAAGCCAATTATATGGTCATTGCGGAAGGCATTCAGACCATCTTGCGCCGCGAAAATTATCCGCATCCTTACGACGCTTTGAAGGCCTTAACGCGTGGAAAAGAGGCGATTACAAAGATAGAAATTTCTAATTTTATCGAGAACTTAAATATCTCGGAAGATGTTAAGGAGGAATTGCGGCAATTGACACCGCACACCTACATCGGCTACACAATTTAATTTTACGTATTCGTTATTCAGAAATCTATCAATTTGTCATTGATTAAGGTACTTAACTTTAATTGTCAAATTGTAGGATTAAGAAAAAAAACTATTTTTTTTAGTCTTGAAAAACTTAACAATCACGTAATATTGTCCGTGGTATATTTGTTTTACCTTTGCATCATCAACAAAAATATCATTCATAAACATTCTTTTCATTACTTCAAATTTCAATTTCTTATGAAAAAATTATTTACATTGTTAGTGGCTGCATCGGCATTTAGTTCGATAAATGCACAATTATTGACTGAGGATTTTAATTACACTGGTGCCGTCGTCAGCGTCAACGGCTGGATTGGCACTGCTGCCGCTCCTGTACCTCCTGCTGCTCCGCTTATTGCCATATCCACTACTACGGGTCTGACATACACTGGCTTTGACGGTTCTGCTGTTGGTAACGCTGCGAGTTTGGGCGCATCGGGAGAGGATTTAACAAAGGCACTTCCTGCAACCGTATCAACAGGAAAACTTTACATGACGTTCATGGTAAAGGTAAGCGCGACAACAACAACGGGCGATTACATAACAGGTTTCACATCAGGCGGGCCAACGTTTTTCACAAATTACAACTTGCGCGTTTACGTCAAAGCTGTAACGGGCGGTATCGATTTTGGTGTTTCCCGTGGTAGCGTAACGACGGCGCCTGCGACTCCTGCAGCCTTCACGGGTAATGTTTATAATTTAAACCAAACTTACCTTGTCACTTGCAGATATGAGTGGTTAACTGGTACAACAACAGATGATGTTTGTAGCATTTACGTTCATCCCACTACGCCAAATCTCACAGAGCCTGCGGTCATGTCAGCATCGCAGTCTGGCTCAACGGGTGTTACCGATGGTACAATTAGCGCCATTTTCATACGTCAAGGCACAACGGCAAACGGCGTAGCGGCAGTGGTTGACGGCTTCCGTGCTGCAGCGTCGTGGCTAACGACTATCCCCGTAGAAATGGTCTCTTTCTCCGCAAAAAAAGCGGGAACAACCAACAAACTCGCTTGGCAAACAGCAACAGAATTGAACAATGAGCGCTTCGATGTGCAACGCAGCAACGACGGCGCGACGTTCCAAACAATCGGTCAAGTGAAAGGCGCGGGTACATCGGCGAACGTGAATAACTACGAATTTATGGACGAAACACCCGCTGTTGGCACAAACTATTACCGCTTGCAACAGGTCGATGCAAACGGCAAAACCACGACGTCGAAAACCGTTGCCCTCAACGCAAGCGGCAAAGGCAGCGTGAAAGTATTCCCAACTTTGGCAACCGACAAACTCAACGTTTTGACGGCTTCGGACAAA
>JAYUKJ010000829.1:0-2433 GCA_043764555.1 Saprospiraceae bacterium | reverse complement strand
AAAATAGAATGAAGAAATTACGTTCGGAAAAAGCGAAATGTGAGTACCTCATTACACCCATTTTGAGCGAAATTGAAGAGCGCAATAGCCCTAATGTTGCTGTCTTTTCGGGCTATAGTTTTGACGTTGACAAAGCCAAAGGTTTGAAAGGTTTTTGTGATTATGTCTTGTCTTTTGAGGCACAAGCCTTGAATATCGAAGCACCCGTTTTTAGTGTTGTTGAAGCCAAAAATGAAAATCTTTACACAGGTGTCCCTCAGTGTATTGCTGAATTATACGCAGCTTCTATATTTAATGCACGCAAAAACAAGCACTTACCTGTCATTTATGGTGCATCTACCTTTGGTTTGCAATGGAAATTTATTCGATTCTCGGATATGGAAGCCGTTGTAGATTATGAAATTTATTACATTAATGAGTTGCCTAAACTGCTTGGCGTCTTGCAACATATTGTCAACATTCAAAATAGTCACTCAGTTTAAAACCGTTGTTTTTATTGAAAAATCGCCTTGCAAACTGTGGTTGCAAGGCGCTTTTTGGTTATTCTACTGAGGGTCCTCTATTCTTCCTTATTTTCTAAAGGCACTTTCATCTGCAATTCATTTTCGATGAAAATTTTGAAACTTGGATTTTGAGGATAGCACATTTTCAAAATTGTATTATCCATAAAAGGCTTTGTTATTTTATCATAAATTGGTACTTGCCCTACTTTACTATCCGAAATAGGTTTACGACGTTGCTCATTAGGCACATAAACACGCTTTTTTTTCCTATCCTCGCCAAATACGGGTTCACCTATTTCAAGCCATTTTCTATTCAGACAATGTAAACAACCACGGGTCAAGGCTTTTGTTGTATTTTCATAATACAGTGGTAAAAGCCAACATTCAATTGCATGGACTGAAATGGCAAATAGTATTCTATGTCCGTATTTAACAATAAAATCTGCCCCAAAAGCTGATTCAAATAAGCCAATAAATCGTTCTTTTATTTTTTCAATAAGTGATTCAATTGTTAACCCCTCACCATTTTCTGTATGAGGGACATCAAAGTTTACTTCATGACTTCTATCAGTATCGACCTGAATAATCATAAAGTCATTGTCCGTAAAATCATTTTTAAAATCTTGTGAAGCACAATACTTTAAAACACGCTGCCAACCACCCGCTTGACCTGGCTTCGGATGTAATTCATTGATGTAACCTGAAATATCTTTATTGAAATAACCAACTAAGATATTTTCTAAGACGGCATAATCGGTTGGACCTTCCGCAACTAATCCGAAAAACTGCATATTTTAGAAATTTTTAGGTAAACCACCAATTGAACCACGAATAAACCGCGTTGACAAACGCTCATCCGATTCTCGATGTGGTACACGAATTGCCTGTGTATGTCCCGATTTATTTCTGGAAATAACAAACAACCGTTGTTCATCATCACTCAAATCAAGACCATCCAATACTGAGGGGTTGTGCGTTGTTAAAATAACTTGTTTATCGTGTTCTTTAGTTAATTTTGATAAAATACGGATTAATTCACTGCCTAATTTAGGATTCATGGCATTGTCAATATTATCAATGGCGAAGAATTTAGGGGTATCATCGCTAATGAATAATGTTAAATAAAATAGTAAATATAAGAAGCCCTCATTGGCACTGCGCTGGTCAATAAATTGGACGCCATCAATAAATTGATCTTTAATATTGATTCGGCGTTCCGTAAACATTAAATCATGAGGTATTTCAAAGCCTTCAAACCATTCTAATAATTGTAAATGTTCATTGATTTTGACAAAATATTCTGGCTTATTTCTAAATGTCTTTTCCAGTAATTTGAACAAGCCTTCACCTCTAACACCTAAGGGTTTTATTTGACCTGCTTCGGTAAAATTTCTTAAATACGTATTTTCAGGGGCAAAAATTACGAATGTTAATATTGAACTTTGTCCATTTGTATTAAATTTATGTAATATTGTTTTTGTATTATCATTAAACAATGATATTACGTCACTATCGCCTAGATTAATCATTCCCCATGAATCTTTATTTATATGTAAAACATTAACTGGGTGTTCGTTTTGAGAAGTAGTAATAGTTATTGTGTCAGAATTATTCTGTTCAAATAACGAAGGCGTATAAATATTATCTTCGACACGCACACCTCGTGCATATAAAAATTCAGTATCTAATTTGTTTTCTTTAGCCGCTTGAATAAATGCAATTCCTTCCAAAATATTAGATTTCCCACTCCCATTAGCCCCAATAAACACATTAAGCCGCCCCAATTCCAAGTTGAGAGATTGGATGGATTTAAAGTTTTCTATTTTTATTTCTTTTATCATGTCAAATTATTTTATTGGGCAAATATAGGGACCCCTCAGTATAAACTCGTTTTTTAACCAAAATATTCTACTTTTGCGCGTCGGAAAAT
>JAYUKJ010000828.1:0-2439 GCA_043764555.1 Saprospiraceae bacterium | reverse complement strand
GAATCTGAATATAGGTTTAGAAAAAGTAGGAATATAGTTTATTCAACAGGACGTAAATTTAAAATTTTTTGTTTCAAGTGCAAATCAAATGGAAGGAAAGCGTCCAAAACATTTTGTAAGGCAGCCAACAGAAAGTATTTAAAATATTTAATTTTATTATTATTATTGAAAACAGTATTTAATTCTATTTTTAAAATTTATTCCCTAATAAAATATTCATCATTATCTTTGTAGCGTTTTTAAAACCCTTATTTTAAACAATTAAAATATTCCATATTATGAATGAAATAGAAATTTATCAGTTAGATGGCCATCAAATTGAAATCCAAGTTCAATTTGATGGTGAAACAGCTTGGCTTACACAAGACCAAATGGTTTCTTTATTTCAAAGAAACCAGTCTGTTATATCGAGGCATATCAGAAACATATTCAACGATGGGGAATTAGATGAAAAAAGCAATATGCAAAAAATGCATATTGCTAATTCAGATAAACCGGTCGTAATTTACAACCTTGATGTCATTATCTCGGTCGGTTATCGCGTCAACTCCAAACGCGGTACGCAATTTCGTCAATGGGCAACGCAGCGTTTGAAGGATTATTTGGTAAAAGGCTATGCTATCAATCAAAAACACTTAACCGAAAACCTGCACCATTTGGCGCAAGCCGTAAAACTCATTCAATCGTCAAGTGGTGACGATGGACTGAAACTCAATGAAGCCAAAGGATTGTTAGATATTTTGAGCCAATATACCCAAAGTTTTATTTTGCTCAATCAATATGACAGCCATAGTCTCCAAACACATCATCTGAACGACAATATTACCTACGAAATAGCACACGAAGAAGCATTTGCCGCCATCACGGAATTAAAAAAGCAACTTATAGCCGCAAAAGAAGCCACCGAGTTGTTTGGCAATCCGAAAGATGACAGTTTCAAAGGCATTTTAGGCACAATCGTACAAACTTTTGGTGGACAATATTTATACCCCTCTATTGAGGATCAAGCCGCTAATTTGCTCTATTTCATTATTAAAAACCATCCATTCAGCGACGGCAATAAACGCATTGGTGCCTTTATATTTGTCTGGTTTTTGGAAAAAAACAAACACCGTTTTAAGAAAAACGGCGAATTGAAGATAAATGACAATGCCTTGGTCGCTTTAGCTTTGTTGGTGGCCCAAAGTGATCCTGCCGACAAAGATTTGATGGTGCAACTCATTGTCAATTTAATCAGTACACGATGAGTTATGAGTTATGAGCTTTACAACACGCTGATAATCAGCAAAATTGCGTTCTCTGAGGACCCCTCAGTATAAAACGGCTTTTGAGAAATTATTCCCCATTTAGTAGCATTCTCAACGCTTTGCCGCCTTCTCTGCCCGATGTTAATTTCTTCCCTTTCTTTGAAATCACTTTCCGTTCAGCATGGTCATAGCTGAACACAAGCGCGTTCGGCTGAATACAATCGCGTCCGGCTGAATACAATCGCGTTCATCTGAATACAATCGCGTTCGTCTGAATACAATCGCGTTCGGCTGAACACAATCGCGTTTGTCTGAACACAATCGCGTTTGTCTGAACACAATCGCGTTCATCTGAATACAATCGCGTTCGTCTGAATACAATCGCCTTCGTCTGAACACAATCGCGTTCGTCTGAATACAATCGCGTTCGTTTGAATACAATCGCGTTCGTTTGAATACAATCGCGTTCGTTTGAATACAATCGCGTTCGGCTGAATACAAAAGCAAGACTTATTGCACAAAAGAGGACCCCTCAGTATAAACCGCAAAAAACCCTTGCAAACGCGCGTTTGCAAGGGTTTTTTATGAGAAATAGGGAGGCATCCTGTTCTAATTATCGTCAGGCTCTTCTTCCTCTTCCGTCCGAATACCGAGCGCAATTAAGGCTTTTTCGGACGCCATTTGTTCCGCCGATTTTTTGTTAAAATCATCGGCGGCGGCGATTTTATCGCCATCGAGTAGGACCGCCACTTTGAAACGGTCGCGTTTCTCGAATTTGTACTTGGCAATAACCTTGTAACTCACTTGCTTGCCTTGTTTTTGGCTCCACTCCAACAACTGACTCTTGTAGTTGTCGTCGTAAGTTTCCAGTTCATGGATGTCGAGATACCTTCGGAGCAAACGTTTTACGACGTAATGCTTTGTTCCATTGTATCCACGTTCCAAATAAACTGCCCCAACAAGGGCTTCCACAGCATTACCGAGCATCGAGCGCGAGAGTCGCGTGTTGTTGTACTCCATCAAGATGCTGTCCAAACCCATTTTGTCGCCGATTTTGTTGAGCGAATTGCGCTTAACAATTTTGGAGCGCATTTTTGTCAAAAAACCTTCGTCGAAATTCGGGTATTTTGAGAAAAGATACTCAGCGACAATTGTTCCTAACACCGCATCGCCGAGATATTCAAGGCGCTCG
>JAYUKJ010000827.1:0-2449 GCA_043764555.1 Saprospiraceae bacterium | reverse complement strand
AATTTAGCGGTTTGTTTCGCACAAATGGGCTTTAAAACGTGCATTATTGACACCGACGAAAACCAAAACTCTTTGGCGTGGTCGGGTGTGAGAAGTGCGGATTTGCCGCCGATTACCGTTGTCGGGATTGTTGATGTGAAGGCATTGGCAAAAACGGTGGACTATCTGCACAAGGATTATGAGGTCGTTATCATTGACGGTACGCCTTCGCTTTCAGAAATGACGACGGGGATTATCATCGCAAGCGACATTCTCATTATCCCAATTTTAGCGAGCGCACATGACTACCGAGCCATGCAACCGTTTTTTAGCCGTTATGAGCAAGCAAAAATCTATCGGGGCGACATACCTGCCTATTTTCTGATAAATCAGTTTTCAGCAAACGGAAACGTCTATAAACGCATGAAGGAAGCCATCCAAAGTTTCGAGATTCCCGTTTTAGAGACAACTATCAACAAAAGGGCAGCTTATATCGAAACGGCAATTGACGGAAAAGGCGTTATCGAAAGCACGGACGCTAAAGCAAGAGAAGAAATGATTAGCCTCACAAAAGAAATCTTGGCAATCGCAGAAAAAAATAGTTTAGTAAAAACGGTGTAAAAACGACGTAAAAACGGTGTAAAAACAGCAGCAGCATGAAAAAAGATAAATTCGATATGTCCAATTTAGGACTTCCAAGCAAGCCACAAATCGTTGCCCCTTCAAGCAGCAATACCCAGACGATTTTGGCAAAAGCAGTTGAGCAAATCCATAAATCGCCAGAACCCGTGGCGATTATTGAAGAACCTGAGCCAACACCCGAACCCGTCAAAACAACGATTGACATCAAAAAAGTGAGCATGGATTTACCAATGGAGATGTACAAAGCGGTCAAGTTTTACTCCGTTGAATCGGGTGTTTCCATGAAAGATTACATCGCACGGCTCATAAAAGCCGATATGGATACACGAAAAGCAAAGTAATATTTAGGGTTTTATTACTTTATGGTTTTAGGGTTTACAATAAAGTTAACCTAAAATCGGCGAAAATACTGAGGGGGTATCTGCAAAATTTCAGAAACGCCCCTACCCTATTTTTATGGTTTTATTATTTTATGGTTTTAGGGTTTATAATAAATTTAGCTAAAATCAAAGGCATAACACGCAAAAAATTTTATTTTTTATGGGAAATAAAGGAGAAATACTGATTTATCAAACGCCAAAAGGTGATACTAAAATTGATGTGCGGATTGAAAACGAAACCGTTTGGTTATCGTTGGCGCAATTGGTGGACTTGTTTCAAAAATCGAAATCTACCATTAGCGAACACATCAAAAACATTTATGAAGAAGGCGAATTAGAGCGTGAACCAACCGTTCGGAAATTCCGAACAGTTCATAATGAAGGCAATAGAGTGGTGGAGCGCGACATTGAGTTTTATGGTAAAAAGTTATAAAAACAAAGAAATATGGACAATCAATTAGCCCCTTTTGAGGGTAAAGGTATTCGTAAACTATGGCACAACGAGATGTGGTACTTTTCAGCTGTAGATGTTATCGAAATATTGACCGACAGTCCAAGCCCTAAAACCTATTGGGCAAAATTGAAAAAAAAACTGGCAGTTGAAACAAATAGCCAACAGTTCCTAATTTGGGAACTGTTGAAAGTGGCGAGTTCCGATGGGCGCAAACGCCCTACCGACTGCGCCAATACTGAGGGGGTCTTCCGAATCATCATGTCCGTTCCGTCGCCAAAGGCTGAACCCTTAAAACAGTGGTTGGCCACACTCGGCAAACAGGCGATAGAGGAAGCCGAAAACCCCGAATTATTGACGGCACGACAAGTGGAATTGTATAAAGCCAAAGGTTATTCCGATGAATGGATAAAACGGCGCGTTCAAACAATCGAAACCCGCAAAGAATTGACCGACGAATGGAAACAGCGCGGTGTGAAAGAGGGGCAGGAATACAGCATTTTAACGGCAACTATCGCAAAAGGAACTTTCGGCTTAACACCAACGGAACATAAAGATTTGAAAGGTTTAGAGCGTCAAAACCTACGCGACCACATGACACCCTTAGAGTTGATTTTAACCGCTTTTGGGGAAGAAATCACCAAACAATTTACCATTCAACAAGACGCTCAAGGCTTTGCTGAAAGTTTTGATGCGGCACAGCAAGGCGGAATCGTAGCTGGAGAAGCGCGTGTAAACGCCGAAACCAAATTAGGTGTCAAAGGCGTATCAAGTGAGAATTTTTTAGGCTTAAAAGGTAGCCAAGCCGCCGAAACATTACCCGAATAACGTAAAAATGCTTTCTGTAAATAATCTGTGCAAACATGAGGGCGACCGTAAAGAGGGCGACCGTAAAGAGGGCGACCGTAAAGAGGGCGACCGTAAAGAGGGCGACCGTAAAGAGGGCGACCGTAAAGGTCGCCCCTACAAAGGCAGGAATGTCAAGCATATTCGTAGG
>JAYUKJ010000826.1:0-2450 GCA_043764555.1 Saprospiraceae bacterium | reverse complement strand
GATTTCACAATTCTTCAAAAGTTGTTAAATCTGAAAAAAAGAGCCGCGTTGATGGACATCAACGCGGCTTTTCAGGTTTATACTGAGGGGGTCTCTTTTTTGAAAAGATAGAAAAGCCGTTGAACACTTTAAGAATGTTCAACGGCTTTTTAGCGTTCTTAGGGTTAGTTTTTTACAAATTTTTCAACGCGTCTTTGATTGTTTTTTGAAAAAATAGCTAAATATATGCCATTCGATAATTGATTGATATTCAATGAATTGATACTTTCGCCAACGGTTTTAGTCATCAAGATTTGTCCCAGAGTATTAACGATGAAAACGTCTATCTTTTCATTTTCGGCATTGTCAATCATCAAATTATTTGTAACGGTATTCGTTCTCAAATATACTTTTAAATCAGGTTTATTTATCTCATTTATGGGCGTTCGGAAAGCGCTACAATTGGGGAATTCGGGATTTTGATATTTTGTTACACCGTTTTCTTCGTAACAAATAAAATATATAATTTCCTCGCAAACATTTTTGAAACACATATACGGATAGAATCCTCCAAAGCTACTTGTTCCGATACCTTCAATCCAAGACATGTTATAAACTTCGGGACATGGAGGTAAAGTTGGCAAACAATTATTGTACTCATTAAAAAAAACTTTTAATCGTTTTCTTTTAATCCCTTCATAAACAATTGAATCTACATCTCTCACATAAAATTTTGTTGTGTCAATAGATAATTCTGATGTATAACCGCAATAAATGGAGTCTCCTTTTTTTAGACCAAAATCGTACATAAGATACTCTTTGTCCGTGCATTTGTCCGTTTTTTTGAAAAAAACCTTAGAGTTTTCTGTTCTAATAAAACCTATTCGACGGGATGTTTTTTGTCGAATAAGGCCTGAACCAGTTGTATCAGTAGAACTTTGCAGGATTCTTTGGTAAGTTTTGTTACATAAAGATGTGTCGCTGCCAAGCCGATAAGTTAGCCAAGTTAGTTCTGCTGCGAAAAAATCGTAAGAGACCATTCGCCATGTTGGTTGACTATTAAAAGTTGGAAACGATAGGTTTTGGCAGAAAGCGTTGTGCACAAAAAATAATGAGACAATTACTAAGTTTAGTTTTTTCATGAAAAATTATTTTAACAAAGCGCGGCCTGGGATAGCCGCGCTTTATGGGTTAGTTATTAGAGTTTCACGATTTTTTTCACTGTTTCATGTGCGCCATATTTAACATTTAGCAGGTAAATGCCACTTTGAACATCTGTAACATTTAGAGAATATGCACTATTTTGAGCTATTTGCTCAATAACGAAACGTTTTGTCTCTTTTCCAGCAAGGTCGGTTAGAATAATGATGACATTTTTCATAAATCCACTGGGTTTGATACTGATATACTCCGCTGTGGGATTAGGGAATGTTGTAATTATCATTTCACCGTTAACTGAAATTTTAAAAGAACTTGAACCACCTCCATTGCTCTGCTGACAATAAGTTATTCCTTGCAATACGGGGGCTGTTTTGATAGTTTGAACCATTCTGTCATATTGCCCGTAGGTAAATTTTGCCATGCATTGATTGGGCAAATAAGCCATAATGTTCTCATCAATGACAGGCGTGATTGAATACAATTGATTATTCGGGTCTTTGACTGTTGTATTGTTGTAGAAGCACCCACTCGTTATGACATTTCTCCACGCCACGCCGTCAGCAGGCGTATCCGCAACTAAATCACCACAGGTAGAACCATTTGAGCCATTAACTAATTCTGCACAACCAACTGAACGTTCTATGATGCTACCACGAAATGTGTGCAGAAGACCCAGACAATGACCCATTTCATGAGATATTGCGTGAGTTATTGGGTAATAACTGTTTACGCCCGCCCATGTTTTACTGCCTGTCATGACCATACTTCGAGATGGAGAAGTCCCTGCTTGACCTTTGCCGTCATTTTCTTTCGGACCTAAATAGACATTGATAGCATTCGGGTCGGGGTCTACTGCTATTAAAGCATCAAAACTTCCAAATCCAGGCGCGGCACCAATATCATTGGCATTGAACCAAGTATCGCTTTGGATTATTTTGTTGGGGAGATAATTAAAGTTGATTCCAAACCAGTTGAAATCACTATTAAGAATCTGTCGAACTTGAAATAATTGTGCATTCGTAATACCTCCTGTACCGTCTGTGCGACGGATGATGTGGAAGCAGACATTTACGCTACAATTTTCAACACAGTTCTGTTGAAATGAACCCGAGCTTTGCGGAAACACGGTTTCGACACCTGCGGTTGTACCACAGAAAAAATCACCTCCTTGTGCCGTCAAAGTTGACGTGAGCATCAAAAATGACGCGATAAGCAACAAAAAAATGTTGCGGAATTGAGTGGTCTTTTTCATTGAAAAGATTACTTTTGATTGTTAAATATTAAACTCGCCCATTGTTGTCATCTGGCCA
>JAYUKJ010000825.1:0-31315 GCA_043764555.1 Saprospiraceae bacterium | reverse complement strand
CCATCATATCATTCCAAAGTTCGACATCAATTGTGTAGGAATTGTTCCCATTTTCAACTCTGAAATCCACCACGCGACCAATGCGTAATTCGCCCGGGAAGACCTCACCGAAGCCTGTTGTCATAATTGTATCGCCTTTCATTACCTCGGCGTGTTTCGGGATGTCTTCGAGTGTCATAATTCTCGGGTTGCCGCTGTGCCACATCATCGAACCAAAATAACGATTGCGTTTTATCATGGCGGAAATTTTGGCGCGGCGATGCAAAATAGACATGACTTGCGAAAAATGCGGCTCGACATTCTGCACAATCCCAATCAGTCCGTCGGGAGCAATGACGCCCATGCCTTTGCGAACACCGTGAATGGAACCGCGATTGATGGTCAAATAATTATCGTTTCGGGCAATCGAATTGCTCACAATTTCCGCCGCTTGGTAATTAAATAGCTGCTCAACGTCTTTGTTTTGCGCGGTATCGGGGCGAATTGTCGAAGTATCAAGTGGAAAACGAACACTGCCACGCTGTTGGGTTGTGATGTATTTTGACGCTTCGAGTTGGGTTTTGAGGAGCGCATTTTCGCGAGCAAGCGAGTCGGCGATGTCTTTCATCGAAAAATATTGCCGAATATTACTGAAATTCTCATAGACAACGCCCGTCAGCAAGTTTGCCGAACTTTGATAAATCTCGTTTTGTTGCTTGTTGTAGCGACCGACCATGTAAAGGGCGGTGCCTTCCAAAATCAAAAAGAGAAAAAATGTACCGTAGCGAAGTAAGAAATTCATGTATAATATTGCCCTCAAAAAGGGGTTAGATAAAACGGTTAAATATCTGAACTATAATTTAGAAAACAGCAACAGCCAAACGGCTTCCAAGAAAATCCATTTGGCTGTTGAAGAAAGTGAAAAACGAAAAACGAAAAGTAATAAATAGGTATAATTTTTCATTTTTCGTTTTTCACTTACACGCGTTTGCGGTCAATCAAGAAGGAGAAACGGTGCGTATTTTTGAGCGCGATGCCTGTTCCACGCACAACTGCGCGAAGCGGGTCATTGGCAACATGAACGGGCAATTTCGTTTTCATCGCAATCCGTTTGTCGAGACCACGCAACAAAGCACCGCCGCCTGTCAAATACAAGCCTGTTTTGTAAATATCGGCTGCCAATTCTGGAGGTGTACTTTCCAAGGCTTTCAACACGGCATCTTCAATTTTTGCGATGGATTTGTCCAAAGAATGCGCGATTTCGCTGTAACCAACCGTGATTTGCTTAGGAATACCCGTCATCAAATCCCGTCCGTTTACCGCAAAATCTTCTGGTGGATTGTCGAGTTCAGGTAGGGCAGAACCTACGTGGATTTTGATTTGTTCCGCCGTCCGTTCGCCAATGAGGATATTGTGTTGGCGTTTCATATAGTTCAAAATATCAGACGTCAATTCGTCACCTGCAATGCGAATGCTTTGGTCACAAACGATGCCCGACAAAGCGATAACCGCAATTTCCGTCGTGCCGCCTCCGATGTCAATAATCATATTGCCAATTGGCTCTTCCACGTCCAAGCCAATGCCGAGTGCGGCGGCCATCGGTTCGTGAATCAAATACGTCTCTTTGGAATCCACGTGGTCGGCAGATTCAAAAACAGCGCGTTTTTCCACTTCTGTAATGCCCGAAGGGATGCAAATAACCATTTTCAAATGCGTGAAAAACCGACGACGCGCACCAGTCATCCGAATAAAGCCTTCAATCATACTTTCGGCTGCTTGAAAATCGGCGATAACACCGTCTTTCAATGGGCGAATTGTCTTGATATTTTCGTGCGTTTTTTCGTGCATTTGCATGGCTTTCATGCCTACGGCGATGGTCTCGCCCGTTTTGCGATTGACCGCAACGATAGACGGTTCATCCACTACAATTTGGTCGTCTTGTATAATGAGCGTGTTGGCGGTGCCAAGGTCTATCGCTAATTCCTGCGTAAAGAAACTGAAAAATCTCATTTAAGGGTGTTTTCTCTCGTTGTTATGCGCCAAAATTGGCAGACGGAGACAGTCAAAAAGATGAAGAAAAATGTGAGTTCATAAAATTTGTGAAGCACGTAAAATTGAACGGCAGTTTTTACATTTAACGCCCTATTTTCATCGTTTGTCCAAAAATCGGCACAAAAAAACGAAAACTTTCTCTTAAAACGTAACTTTTTTAAAACCAAAAAATTTAAAGTTTTTTTTTACCCTCTTTTTTTAAGACCCCTCAGTATTTTACGACTTTATTACGTAGAAAACGACTTCAAAATGACTTTAAAATGACGCACTGGGGTTTCTGATTCCAAATTTCAGATTCCAAAGGACACATTTTAAATTTCAAATTTTGAATCTGAAATTTGAAATCAATATAAGCGAAAACCGCCGTTCCGACCGAATCGAGACGGCGGTTTTACGTTTTATACAAGGGTCTTCGTAGTAGTGGTATGTAGAATTTTGAACGCTGTTTTGCTTAAAATTACGATTGTTTCTTTTGCCATTTTAAAAAAAATACGGGAACGAGAATTTTACGCTTGCGGCGTCTTTATATAACGAAATAATAAACCTGTGGTTGGTTCGATTTGTTGGTCTATAAAGGCGCTATATTTACAGCTTATTTCTCATATCCGAATAGATTAGATGACCTTAAAATGAAAAAAGCCATCCGCACTGAATACGCCGAAAAAGGCGTCGAAGCCTATTACCAAAAGAATGCGAATACGTACGAAAACCCGCATTTCACGTACATCCAGCAGCTTTTGGAACAAAATCAGGGCAGAATTGACTACGCGAAAGTCTTAGATTTAGCCTGTGGCGGCGGCGAAGTTGCGCTTATACTGAGGGGTCTCGGTTTTGAAAATACGGTCGGTTGCGACCCATTTACGAAGCGGCTCTTTGTGGGAAACACGGGACTTCCGTGCTTTAATTACGGCTTTGAAGACATCGTGAAAGGGCGCTTAACGGCAAAAGTGGAAGGGCAATATTCATCCATTATTTCATCGTTTGCCATGCATTTGTGCGACGAAAAAATGTTGTATTCTCTGACGCATCAGTTGTTTTTATTGACCAAAAATGTGGTCGTCATAACGCCCCATAAACGTCCACAATTGGAATATTTCCCCGAATTTCAATTGGTTTTTGAAGATTTTACGTTGACCGAACGGGGCAAAAAAGTATTTCTTAAAAGTTATGAACAGGCGTGTGCGTATGTGAGCTAAAATTTTAATGAAGGGGTCTGTACGTTTACGTCCCAATTTCAATTTTTGAACAGCATTTTTTTTACTAAAAAATTGATTACCAATGAAAAAAACAGTTATATTATTCGCAATATCTCTTTTGGTAACGCATTGCGGCCAAGCGCAACGAGTGGACTTAGGTAGTTGGAATATTCTAAATGTGAAATACACGATGGACGATAAATGGAGCGTGTTTGGCGAAGCGCAATTGCGTTCTTTAAAATTTTACACGCATTTTCATTACTATGAATACAAAGGCGGTGTCAATTACAAAATTCATCCAACTGCGATATTTACCCTTGCATTGGGCAATTACGACACGTATAAAGAAGGTGGCAATTTTGTTTTGCCCAAAAACAATGATGAGTTTAGGCTTTGGCCGCAACTTGTTCTGCTCCAATCACTCGGAAAATTGCGGGTTGAGCAACGTTACAGAAGCGAATTCAGGTTTACGAGTAGTGGCTACCGCAATCGTTTTAGATACCGTGCGGGACTGTCCTATCCTTTTGGGCAACAACTAAATGGCTACAAACCCTTTCAGATAAGTGTGAGCAACGAATTGTTTTTCACGGACAATGAACCTTATTTTGAAAGAAACAGATTGTTAATATCTTTCAATTATAAACAATCAAAATCCATTGCCTACCAATTGGGTTATTTGCACCAATTCGACTACAAAATCAATGATGAAACGGGGCGAGATTTCTTACAAATTGGGGTTTTTGTGGATTTGTTTAAGTGACAAAATCTTGAATTTTATTTCAAAGAGACCCCCTCAGTATAACGGCTCAAAAGGGCGTCTTTAGGGTCTAATTCCGTGATTAAATAAGTCAAATCTCTTAAATCGGCAATTTTTAAGCGCATCGAAGAATCTAATTTTTCGGAAATTGCCAAGACCGCCGTTTTGTCCGCCGACTTTATCATCGCTTTTTTTACTTGCACCGTTTCCCAATCCGAATCCGTCATGCCGTCCGTCGGATGCAAGGCGTTTGTTCCCAATAAACACAAGTCGGACTTGATTTCCGACAGCCGTTGAAAGACTTCGCCGCCGACCGACATTTGGCTGTACGTTGATATTTTTCCGCCGATTAGAATGGTTTCAATATTGGGTTTTTCCATCAAATCCAAAACCGAAAGCGGGTTGACGGTGATGAAAGTTGCGCGCAAATCGTCGGGAATCAAATGAATTAATTCTCTAATGGTTGTACCACCACCAATCAACACAAACATATCATTTTCAATGAGTTGCAAGGCTTTTTGGGCAATCAATATCTTGGATTCTTGGGCATAAACGGCCGTCAAACGCTCACTTGGATGATAGGAACTGACGACCGCACCGCCGCGTACTTTTCGGATTTTTCCTTCGATGGCAAGCTCCGTTAAATCGCGCCGAACGGTATCTTCCGACACGTGCGTGATGCGGCACAAATCGTTGAAAGTGACCCGCGTGTGGATGTTGATGTGGCGTAAAATGATGTCTTTACGCTCGTTTTTCAGTAGGCTTATGCTCATTGGAATTAAGAATTAATAGGGGTTAAGGCGTGTAACTAAATATCTAATTTTGATTTAATGTCTTTGACAAATTGCACGTCAACTTGAACCATATCTGCTACTGCCTCAACGGACAAACCATGATTTAACAGAAGATTTTGAATAACTTCAATCTTCCCTTCAATCTTCCCTTCAATCTTCCCTATCTGTTTTAATCGCGCTGCTTTCCTTTCCTCCTGCTTTTTTGCATCCGCTTCTTGAACCATATGCCGCATGTAGGCTTCATATTGTGCGGGTGTAAAACCTCTTGTATTGAGTTCAGCAATTGCCGAATCAATCCAGTCTTCCTTCATAAACTTGGGTCTTTTTGCTTCTTTTACCATTTTTTTAAGATTTTTAATTGTGAAAATAAGCTTTTCTAAATCCGTTTCAATATCGTTTTCTTTTGTTTTAAACTTTGGCAGCTCAACCGTAATAAGTTTTATTTGGTCATCTACTTCGATGCCGTCTTGATTTTTCAAGCTGACAACATGGTGATAATGCGGTAAAGCATTAACCGTTTTCCCCAGAATGCCAATGCAATAAATCTTGGGCAAGTGATCATAAACGCCTTTGCCTTTACGCACAAGTTCGGTGTACTTTTGAAAGGCATAAAATTTCATCCGCTGCAAAAATTTAGAATTTGAGCGCACTTCCATTTCAACGATAAAATTATCACCTCGTTCGTCCGTGCAAGCAAGGTCAAAAATACCACTTCTACTTGATTTCGTCAAACCTTCAAAGGTCGTTTTGTTAAAGACGACGCGAACAATCGGATACGGTGATTGAATAAGTGCCGCAATTGCCCGTCGCAAAAATAAGGTATTTTCTTCGTTTCCAAAGGTTACTTTGAAGCCATAATCGGAGGTAAACGGAATAAAAATCGGTAACTTCAGTTGTCTTAAATGTGTCATAGCAGTTTAATTTTTTAGTAAAAGACCGTTGGTGAAAAAAAAGGACCCCTCAGTATGAAATCGTTTTTAGACCAATTTTACACACTGTTTGCAAATTTTGCAAATTTTAATGCCGCAATATCGCAACATTTGCAAGTTATTCTAATTTTTATTGGTTTATTTAAAAAATGTTTTTTTTAAAATATTTAGAATAAAAGATGTGGAAAAATACTTATTAACCCAATAAATGTGATTAAAAATAAAAGAAACAGAAAAAAAAATAGGGTAACAGAATTTGGAAATCTCAAAACATTAGTATCTTCGTTGCGAAATTTGCAAAGTTCGTTTGCAAAAATAGCAATGTCTGTCAACTCAAACCAACACTTAATTTATTCTTATCACTTAAAATGTAGAATTGTATGAAAAACTTCTTACTACACAAAAGACTCTTACCGACCTTCGTTGCGCTCTTCGTAGCGTTTGCAGCGATGGCGCAAGGGAAGGTCAATTTCACTTTAGAAGGCAAAGTAACCGACGGTAATGAACCCTTGGTTGGCGTCAGTGTCGTGTTGGAAGGCACAACAATTGGCACAGTGACGGACGCTGATGGCAAATACACTGTAAGCGGCTCGGCTGCTGAGGGGAATGCCGTTTTCGTGTACAGTTTCATCGGTTTTGCCACCGAAAAAAAGGCGGTTGCCCTAAAAAGTGGCAGCCAAAATCTTGATGTTGCCTTAGGTGAAGATGCCTTGGGTTTGAGCGAATTGGTCGTTGTCGGCTCTTCGGTTCGTCAAGGTAAAAAAGAATTGGGTAATAATATGACGTCAATTCGTGGCGACCAATTATCCAAAAAAGGAACGGGTGACGTTATCCAAGCCATGCAAGGTAAAGTTGCAGGTGCGCGGATTACTCAAAACTCTGGAGACCCCGCAGGTGGCATTTCAGTTACTTTACGTGGCGCGAAATCATTGTTAGGTTCATCTGAGCCGCTTTATGTTATTGATGGTGTCGTGTCTAACAATGCCACAGTCAACGTAACAAATACGACGGTTGATGCGGGTGGACGTGGTGTTATCGGTCAAAACCGTCTCGCCGACTTGAATCCAAATGACATTGAAAGCATTGACGTTATTAATGGTGCAGCAGCATCGGCAATTTACGGCTCTCGTGCCTCAAACGGTGTCGTTTTGATTACGACTAAACGTGGCAAATCGGGCAAACCCGAAATTTCTGTAAGCACAAGTTTCAGCATCAATCAATTGCGTAAACGTGCCGTATTTACGACAACAGGTAAGCAATTTGGTTCAGTTGGCTTGCGGCTTAACACGATTGCGGCGGGCCTGCCAACAAATCTTGTTGACGTTACGCGCTACGATTATCAAGACGATATTTTCCGTCAAAGTTCTGGCACAGACAACAACCTTTCGGTTGCGGGTGGTTCAGAAACGACTAAATATTATGCGTCTGTTAATTACATGTTGAACCAAGGTATCGTTAAAAACACCGATTTCAACCGCTACGGTGCGCGTATTCGGGTTGAGCAAAAAGTGGCAGATTGGTTAACTGCCTCTATTGGTTTGAATTATGTCAGTTCTAAGAGTAAAGAATTGCCAAATGGCAACGTCTTTTACAGCCCTTTAAACGCCATCAATATTACCAATAATATCTATAATCTTAATGACCGTGACGGTAATGGCAACCTCAAAGCCGTTGAACCGACACGTATCAACCCACTTAGTACAATTGAAACTTTTGATATTACACAAAATACAAAACGGACAATCGGTGATTTACAGTTGACTGCAACACCTATCAAAGATGTGACAATTAGCTACATTTTTGGTGTTGACTACGCAGCACAATTGGGTAAAACTTACTTGCCCGTTGCGCCTTATGACGGTGCGGCACTCGGAAGTTTCCCCGATGGTTACGCTTCTACGGCAATTGCGACAACACTTTTGGTCAATAATGACTTAAATATTAGCTTGAATAAAAAATTCGGCGATTTTTCATCGCAAACAACGGCAGGTTATAGCCACCAGTACAATAGCACTGATTTTGCATTGGCACAAGGCAGAAATCTTGGACCGGGAATCAAAACGGTGAACGGTGCAGGTACAATTTTGCCTGCTTCTGCTGTGAATCCAGTTTATGAAATCAGTGGTTTCTTCCTTCAAGAAACATTCGGCTACCGCGACCGCTTATTTTTGACATTGGCAGGACGCCAAGATAAGTCAACCATTTTTGCTGCTGCCAACCAAAGCCAGTTTTATCCAAAAGCAAGTTTGAGTTATGTTATCTCGGACGAAACTTTCTGGAAAAACACGTTGGGTTCGGCTGTTCAATCGCTTCGCCTTCGTGCGTCTTACGGACAAGCGGGTAACTTGACGGGTATCGGTGCTTATGACCGCATCAACCGTTATTTTGGTGCTTCTTTGGTCGGAACGGTCGTTTTGCGCCCTTCTGAGCAATTGGCAAACCCTGACGTGAAGCCAGAACGCTCAACTGAAACTGAATTTGGTGCTGATTTGAGCTTTTTGAAAGGACGCATTGGACTTGGTGTTACGTATTATAACACCGAAATTAAGGACTTATTGGTTGACCGTGTTATTGCGCCAACTTCGGGAGGAACGGGCATCAGAACCAACGTTGGCACTTTGACAAACAGTGGTATTGAATTGTCTTTAAATGCAACCATCGTTCGTACATCCAATGTAAACGTTAATATTTTTGGAACTTATTCAAAAAATAAGAACAAAGTCGGTGATGTCGGTCAAGCGTTTATCTCAATTGGCAACCCGTCGGGCGCGCCAACGACATTGATTCCAGGCGAATCTGTGGGCGTTTTCTACGATTTTTACTATGCACGTAATCCAGATGGTTCGCTTTTATTAACGGCAGGAGGTTTACCACAACGTGAAAGAGGTGTCCAATCATCAGTTTTAGCTGGTACACCACAACGCGACGGGGGAAATCAGCCTTCGGGCGCGTTTCTTCGTAAGGTTATTGGCAATCCAAATCCAAGTGATATTTGGTCATTAGGAAGTAATGTAACGTATAAAAACTTGACATTCAGCTTTTTGTTTGACGCTGTTGCAGGCAATCAAGTTTTCAACGCCGACAAACGTACCCGTAACAACGTAGGCATTGGCGACCTTGCACAAGAAGAATATTTGGGTACAAAACCGCGTGGTTATATCAATGCAGTGAACCCGATTACAGAATATCGGATTGATGAAGGTGCATTCGTTAAATTACGCGAATTGGCTTTGACTTACAATATTCCGACAAAAACGTTGAAAGGCATCAGTGGTTTGTCTATCTCGTTGATTGGTCGCAATTTATACTCTTTCGACAAATACTTTAGCTACGACCCAGAAACAAATGCAGGGGGACAATCAAGCGTTGCAAAAGGTATTGACTTTGGTAATTCACCAATTCCGCGTACTTTCCAAATGGCTTTGCGCGCAAGTTTCTAAAGCAATAAGAATCTGAAGGCTGTCCTAAATTTTTAATTTTTAATTTTTAATTTTTAATTTTTAATTTTTAGTTAAAAGAGGACCCCTCAGTATAAAGGCTTATTTTTCAAAAAATATCTATTAATTGTGGCTAATTCTTTGAGAATCAACGATTAATAAAAAATAATTAAATAAAATGAAGCATTTCAAATTTAAAATATTAGCAGGTATTGCCGCAGCTTTTTTGCTCGTGCCAACTGCGTGCGATAAAACATACACCGACCCTTCGGCAGTGGCTGTTGAAGAGGCGCTTAAATCAGTGGATGGTCTGATTGCCGTATGTAATGGTTTGCACAACAACTATTCACTCGGTCGCCAAAGTCCAATTTATTCGACAGTTGTCGCGTCGGGCTTATCTACTTTCGAGCAAACCGTAACAAATGCGGGCAATGCCGATGAGGAAAATTTGCGCCGTGGCGGTATCAGCGTGGACGGTGCAAACGCCGTAACCCGCCAAATTTGGGTACAATCGTACTTGATTGTCAACAATGCTGACCTTGTTTTGGGAAAAGCAAGTACGGTAAGTGACCTTGGTACACAGTCGGGTATCATTGTTTATGCCAATCTTTTCAAAGCAATGTCGCTTGGAAATATTGCCATGTTTTTTGAAAAAGCACCTGTTTCTATCGCAAAAAATGCGCCTTTTGTTAGCCGCGTTGATGTATTAAAAGCGGCGCTCACAGCCCTTGATGCAGCAGATAAAGCATTGACTGCCAATGCTGTTTCTGCGCGTTTTTCAAGCCGTGTGAACGCAGGTATTGATTTAAAGAACACGATTTATGCTTTGCAAGCGCGTTTTTCAAATATGGTTGGTGACAACGATAACGCCATTACGGCAGCCAATAAAGTGACTTTATCGGCAAAATCATTCTTCCGTTACAATGCGACGAATGTCAACCCAATTTGGGAGGTTATCGTTGCGTCTAACTACAATGTTACAGCCGTTCGCAACAAAGCATTTGGTATGCCCGCAGCAATTAAGCCTGACTCTGCCAACGACAAACGCATGGCTTTCTATCTATTGTCGCCTAATACGGTGAATACAATTGAAAGAATCAAAGGCTTCGCTTTAACTGCTGATGGTCAGTGGCCCGTTTATTTGCCGAGCGAAATGTTGCTTATCAAAGCAGAAGCTTTGGCAAGAAAAGGTCAGTTGCCAGAAGCCGTTATTGAGTTGAACAAGGTTGTAACTAAAAAAGCGGCAGCTGATACTTGGGGTGTCGGTGCCGATTTGCCAGCCTTTGCAAGCACCGATAAAGACGCTATTTTGCAGGAAATCTATCGCCAACGCTGCGTTGAATTGTTCTTTTCAGGCTTACGCCTTGAAGATGCGCGTCGTTTGGGACGAAATATGCCCGTAAAAGATGCTGTTGACCCGCTTGACGAGACAAACCGCGTTTTTTATCCATACCCACTCATTGAGCGTGACAACAATACAAACACGCCCACTGACCCAACTATTTAAATTATAAAGGAATATTTTCAGATTTGAAAACGCCTCTTTCAGCGTTCTAAAATCCTCAAATATGCAATAAGTCAATTTTCTTGTTGTTTGACAATACAGTCTGCGGGGCATCGGCTCGGTCTTTATGCCGTTCCGATGCTTCGTTTTTTTTAATTCAAAAGAGGACCCCTCAGTATAAACAGCCGTTTCAGCCGTTTTAATTTTTAATTCAAAAAAAGACCCCTCAGTATAAAAGCCATTTTTTCAAAAAACAAACGATATTTCATGCCTAAAACTTTTAAAACACGCCATTAATAATCAAATTATTCCCTTGAAATCTGGAATTTGAAATCTGGAATTCGAAACTCCGCAAGTTTTAATTTACCACCACTTTATAAAAATCACAGAATTATGTCAAATTCTTACGAGCGCATCCCGACCCTCATTTATCCCAATTCAATGGACGCTTCCCGAGCCGTTGCGCGTGAAATCGCCGATTTGATACGGACGAAAGCAGAACAGCAAGACGTTTGCGTCTTGGGTTTGGCGACGGGTTCAACGCCGATTCGCGTCTATGACGAGCTTGTTCGGCTGCACAAAGAGGAAGGACTGAGCTTCAAAAATGTTCAGACGTTCAACCTCGATGAGTATTTCCCGATGGAAGCCGACGCGCTCCAAAGCTACGTCCGCTTCATGGGTGAACACCTTTTTGACCACGTGGACATTCCTAAGGAAAATATCAATATTCCAAACGGCACGCTCGCCAAGGCGGATGTTGCCGCATTTTGCGCGGAATATGAAGCAAAAATTCATAAATTCGGCGGTCTCGACCTTCAAGTTCTCGGCATCGGCCGAACGGGGCACATTGGTTTCAACGAGCCGGGTTCGGGCGAAAAATCACGCACACGCTTAATTACGCTCGACCACATCACGATTAAAGACGCCGCAAGCGATTTTTTCGACGAAGAAAACGTGCCGCGCAAAGCCATTACGATGGGCGTCGGTACCATCCTTGAAGCCAAACGCATCATCATGATGGCGTGGGGCGAAGGCAAAGCACCCGTCATTCGTCGAGCCGTCGAAGGCGATATTTCGGACGTCGTTCCCGCCACTTATTTGCAAAAACACGCCAACGCAACCGTCATTTTGGACGCCGCCGCATCCGCCGAATTGACGCGAACGAAAACCCCGTGGCTCGTCGGCGATTGCGATTGGAACGACCAAGCACTGGTCAAACGCGCCGTTATTTGGCTCGCGCAAAAGGAAAAAAAGCCAATTTTACGCCTCGTCAACCGCGATTACGCCGAAAGTGGTATGTCGGATTTGATTACGGAGTACGATACAGCGTACAATATCAATATCAAGATTTTTAACCATCTGCGCCACACGATTACGGGCTGGCCAGGCGGCAAACCAAACGCCGACAACGCGAACCGTCCTGAGACGAATACGACGTTTCCCAAGCGCTGCATCATCTTTAGTCCGCATCCCGACGATGATGTGATTTCGATGGGCGGCACGTTTATTCGCTTGTCTGACCAAGGTCATGAAGTTCATGTTGCCTACCAAACGTCGGGAAATATCGCCGTTTTTGACGACGATGTGGTGCGTTTTGCGGATTTTGTCAACGATTTTCACGAAGTCTTTGGTTTCGACAAATCGGTCACGCAAATCATGCTCGATGCCATCGAACAGAAATTAGCGAACAAAAAAGCGGGTGAAGTCGATGCCCCAGAGATTCAAAAACTCAAAGGACTCATTCGACGCGGCGAAGCAAAAGCGGGCGCGCGCTACGTCTCCACCGCCGTGAAAACGCATTTTTTGGATATGCCTTTCTACGAAACGGGAACCGTGAAAAAGAAACCGTTGGGCGAAGCCGATATTCAAATTATCGTCGATTTGATGAAAAAAATCAAACCACATCAGATCTATGCCGCAGGTGATTTGAGCGACCCGCACGGCACGCACCGCGTTTGTCTCGACGCCATTTTTGCCGCCTGCGAACGCCTCAAAGACGAGCCATTCATGCAAGAATGTTCCGTTTGGCTCTATCGCGGCGCGTGGCAAGAGTGGGAAATTGAGAATATCGACATGGCTGTTCCGATTTCGCCCGACGAATTGCTCCGCAAACGCCGCGCGATTTTCAAGCATCAAAGCCAAAAAGACCGCCCACTTTTCCCGGGCAGCGACGCCCGCGAGTTTTGGCAACGCGCCGAAGAACGCAATCGCGGTACCGCTCAAACGTATGACCTCTTGGGCTTGCCCGAATACGAAGCGATTGAGGCGTTCAAAAAATGGAAGTGATTTTTCCTAAATTACAAAAATAGGACCCCTCAGTATAAAACGAGAAAAGCCGTGAAAACGTAGTGTTTTCGCGGCTTTTTGACGTTTTATACAGCGTCTCACTAAAAATTAAATTGTTCCCGCCGCCGCATCCTTATACCGCCAAACGTAGCGGCAAGCCATCGTGCGATACGGGCGCCACGCCTCCGCGATGTCGGTCAACTCTTTCACCAATTCTTTACCCTTCGATTCGACGCCGTAGAGCTTTATCATGCCTTGTCGAATGCCCAAATCGTCAATCGGAAAGACGTCGAGCCGATTGAGCCGAAACATCAAAATCATCTGAACTGTCCACTTCCCAACGCCTTTGATGGTCGTCAATTCGGCAATAATCTCATCGTCCATTAATGCCATCCAATCTTTTTTAATGCATTGGTTGTCAATCCAATACGCAGCAATATTTTGAATATATCCCGCTTTTTGGTACGACAAACCACACCCCCTCAGTACCTCGACGTCTGATTCGAGAATACGGTGCGGTGTTGGATTTAAGTCGTCGAAAATCTCTAAAAAGCGCTGGAAAATCGTTCCTGCCGCTTTCACCGATAACTGTTGCGAGACGATACTATCGAGTAAATCAAGGTAAATATCGTTGTGCGTATCGACGTCGGGAATCTCGATTTTGGGGATAATGTCCGCGAGTTTTGGGTCGCGTGAAAGGTGCTTGATGATGTCATTTTTCATAAAAAAAGGGTTTGAATAAACGTGAAAAAAGCAAATATTGGACGCCTCGGCAAGGTAAAAAATGAAATTTTAACACACCTAATTTTCAAACAATTTATTTGTAATTATGTGGTTTCCGCACGAATTTCCTAACATTTAGACATTTTTAAAAGTCGCCCAAACGTGTGTCGTATCGTCAATATTGTAAAGCCGATGGCCCCGATAAATTATCTTTTAAATATATGCTACGATTAACGCAAACAGCGTATTTTAGCAACCAAAATGAAAACGTATCTTTGCCCAACTTTTACATTCAACCCTCCGAATTGAACAAAAGCAAACACTCTGATAGCATGAAGCATATTCCCGTTTTTACCTACTTCTTTTTGGCGACTTGCCTGCCCTTCGCGGGCGCACAAGACGGCTGGACATCAACTTGTCCGCCGACGTACCCCACCGTATCCGAAGTCATGATTGACGCGTGCGGCGATACAGCACGTTCTGATTCTGAATTTCGTTCAGAATACGTGATTTTACGCACGAAAACGGCACCTTTTGACATACGGACTTTTAGTTTTCGGGTAACAAATCCGACGAGTATGGCATTCATCGGTTCCGTTATTGTTGCTGATAATAGCGTGAATACGAACGCTTTACGCACGCTCAATCAAGCGGCGGGCGCAGCGTGTGGCTACGGAACGGTCTTTCGCGATGCCTTTGCGGCGCCTTACAATGGCATTATTCCACCAAATTCAACGGTCTTAGTTTTTAATAACAAAGATTCTACGGACGTAACTTATTTGGACGCCAACGCTTTAAATCGTTTATGCGGCTCGAAAGTCTTTGTCGTTTTTGGCACTTTAACGCCGCAAAGTCGAGGCGTTTCCATCTTTAGAAATTACCCCCAAAATGGGTCGTGCGGTTCAGGTTGCTTCCGAAAAATTGAGTTCAAATTCAACGGACAGGCTTGCACGCAGTTTACGTATGATATTAAGAAATTGCCGAATGTAGGTGGCTCGAATCCGCCCGTCGGCTTCAACGAAGGCTCTTATATAACGCCCAAAACGGACGGCACTTTGACCTACGGCGGCGGCAATCTCACGGGTACGGGCGTCGTCTGTATGCCGACCGCGCGGTTGCAATGCGTCATTCCGCCAATGCCGACTTACGGCGACGGCTATTGGAATATTTCGGCTTTTGACGGTCAAAACACGTATAATTCAACCGATTTTAAAGGTTTTTACGCAGCAAACGACCACAGACCGACAACAGTTCCCGCCGATACAATTGACGGAAGTTTTGAATTTAATACGGCGCTTGATGGTTGGAAACCCAATAGTGCGCCTTCCGAAGCCGTTGCAATTGACGGCGCGCGAACGACTTACGACGGCTGTAATGTCCGTTCAGATTCGTTTTCGATTCAAGCGAAAAGACAAGGTTTTCCGTGCGGTTTTTATAAAGTTTCTTGGGAAAATTACGACGATAATACCCGAATTCGGCTTGATGCCGACGGTGACGGGACGTTTGAATTTGACCAAAATTACGGCGCGCCAAGCTGTTCAGCGGGTTGCGGCGGACCGATTTGGCAAGGGGATTTAGGCGCAAAATCGCGCATGGAAATATTCGGTTCCGAAAATAAAGGCAGTTTTAACCTTCATTTAATTTTTCAAAAAGACACAACGGGACACCCCTCAGTAAAAATCAATATTTTGGGGACAACACCCGTCGCTTGCGGCGGCGCTCCAACGGGAACAATTTCGACGTCAATCACGGGCGGAACGGCACCTTACACCACGACTTGGCGCGGCGCAACACCGATTCCGTCGGGCGTTCTGATGCCAACGGGTTTGCCTTCGGGCATTTTTCATTTGACGGCAATCGACGCGCGTGGCTGTGCCGATTCTGCGCAAATACTCGTCTCGCAAACAAATAATATTACAGTTCGAGCCTTCAGCGATACCATTTTTTGCCCGAATTCGACGGCTATACTGAGGGGGTCTGTTTCGGACGGCAACGGCGCTTTGACCGTCAATTGGTTGACGGCAACGAGTGAAAATATTTTGTCAACAAGCCTGAATTTTTCGTCAAAGGTTTCAAAATCAACGATTTACATCTTACGCGCAACCGACGCGAGCGGTTGTTTCAAAACGGATACAGTTGAAGTGACGACGCATGACGTTCGTAAAATCCGCGTGACTTTTACGCCAAAAGACACGATTTGCAACGACGAAGTGGCCATTTTCACGGCGCGTGGTTCCAACACTTATACGTGGACGAGTTTTCCGCAAATTGGCACCGCCGCGCTAAATCCGCAAAACGACAAGGCGACTTTGTACGCGCTTTTTCTGCCCGCACCAAACTATTATTTCTACGCGGCGGGCGTCGATGCCAATGGTTGTCGCGACACGGGCAGCGCGCGAATTTGGATAAATCCGCTGCCAATTGTCAATATTTCACCCGTCATGGACTCACTTTGCGACGATGCAGCGCCGTATAAACTCATCGGCATCCCCGCAACGGGCGGTCGTTTTTATTCAAGAACTTGCGGAAATTGCGTGGAAAATGGCTTATTTTACCCAAATCGGGCGGGAATTGGCGCTTTTGAAGTGCAGCATGAATTTATAGATTCCAATGGTTGCAGAAACGCGCCGAGCATTTTAATCAACGTCAAAAGTTGTCGCTGCCCGACGAGCGTTGTGCGACCGTTGCCGCGTGAAATTTGTTCGGGCGATAGCCTTAGAATTAAAAATTTATATTATAAAACAGCGGGTATTTTTCGCGATACTTTTCAGAAACAAGACGGTTGCGATTCCATCATCGTTTTGACTTTAAGCCTAAAACAAGGTGACACAACGCGGACAATCGAAAAAATTTGCCCCCCCTCAGTATCAAGCGTTGATACGGTATTTTCGACAAGCGTAAATGGTTGCAAATCAATGTTAATTGCGACTAAAATCGTGTCGCGAAGCGAATTATTTCCACCGCTTAATCTCTCAATTTGCCAAGGAGACAGCGTTCAAGCGGTCGGCAGATGGATAAAAGCGGCGGGTGAAACGCGCATTCTGTTCAAAAATACTGAGGGGTGTGATTCGACGTATATTGTTAATTTGACAATCAAAAAAACGGACACAACGCGCATTCCCTTGGTCACCTGCAATCCGCGAGATACGAGTGTTAGAATTGCCCGTTTGCTCAATTTAGGCTCGTGCGATTCAATTGTTATTACCACCACAACCTACAAAGCGCCCGACACAACGCGCTCATTGTCAACGACTTGTAACGCTTTGGATTCAGGCACAACGACCCGCCGACTACTCAATCGCTTTGGCTGCGATTCACTCATAGTCATTCTAAAAACCACGCTTTCGAGACGAGATACAACGCCCTTGAATCCCGAAATTTGCAAAGGCGACAGCCTATCTTTTGGCAATTTATGGCTCAAAACAGCGGGTTTTTACACGCGAAAACTACGAAATACTGAGGGGTGTGATTCGACGATAAATTTGACGTTAACGGTTCAAGCACGCGACACAATACGCTCATTATCAACGAGTTGCGACCGAATGAAGGCGGGCGTTGATACCGTCAAATTGCGCAGCCGCCTCGGTTGCGACAGCCTCATTCTGATAACGACAACGCGCTTCGCGAGCGCCGATACAACGCGCCCCGCAGACCGAACGACGTGTAATCCCGCTTTAGTTGGCGCCGTAGCGACGCGTTTTATCAACCGACTTGGCTGCGATTCCGTTGTTATCATTACCACAATATTGTCAAAATCTGATACAATCCCTTCATTATCAACAACTTGCAACGTTTTAGATTCAGGCACAACCATTCGCCGATTTGTCAATCAATTTGGCTGCGACTCTTTTGTTAGATTCACAAAGACGCTTTTGCGGCGTGATTCCATCCCGTTTTTGAAAGAAATTTGCAACCGCGACAGCTTCTATTTCGACAATAAATGGCTGAAAACGACGGGCATTTATACCCAAAATTTCAGAAATAGGGAGGGGTGTGATTCCGTCAGAATTTTGACGCTAACGATTTCAAAAATAGACACCGTTCGCGTCTTTAAAACAACGTGTAATTCCGACCTCGCGAGTGAAAAAACCGACATTTTGCCCCGTAGCAGCGGCTGCGATTACGTTCTCATCACGCGGACAACGTACAAGGCAAGTACCATTCGTTTGTCTCTAACTATTTCAAAATCAATTACTTGCAACGAAGGCAGTGACGGCTCGGTTAAGATTTTGGACGTTCAAAATGCTTCTTCGCAATTTCAAACATTGTGGAGCAACGGCGCGCGAACGAACCAAATTGACAGCCTTCGAGCGGGCGTTTACACGGCAATTATTACCGATAGCGCGGGTTGTTCCATCCGAGATTCCATCCGATTGACCGAGCCGCCGCCGATTGTTCCGAACATTGCGGGCATTGCGCCTCGTTGTTACAACGAAATTCAAGGCGCCGTTCAGCTTGATTCAATCAGCGGTGGCACACCGCCTTACACCTTGATTTTTCAAAACAAACGCTTGCCAATCACCACTTTTCCGCGGCGGATTGACAGCATTCGCTTGGGTTTTCAGCCGTTTCAAATTATTGACGGCAAAAATTGTTCGATGAAATCAGAAATTCAAATCCCCGAAGCACCCGACCGAAGCCTTGAATTAGGCAGCGACCGCCGCATTGTTTTGGGAGACAGCGCCATTTTGACGGGTTTTCTGAATTTTATACCCAAAAACCAACAGTGGACGTGGACGCCAAAAGACAGCGCGTTGACCTGTTCGACTTGCTTACCGACGACCGTAAAACCGATTGCCACCACAATTTACCGCCTGCTTGTGCGCGATTCGGCGGACTGCGAAGTGCGTGACCAAATCACTATTTACGTGGATAAACCGCGAAATGTGTTCATTCCGACCACTTTTAGTCCAAATAACGACTTTATAAACGATAATTTCACGATTTACGGCGACGCTTCCGTGCGCCGTGTTCAAACGTTTAAAATTTTTAACCGTTGGGGAAATACTGTTTTTGACAAGACGAATTTTCCGTTAAATGACGAAACTTCAGGCTGGGACGGCTCCGTAAATGGGGTGTTGATGCCACCCGATGTGTACGTTTTCGTTGGCGTTGTAGAATTTATTGACGGAAAAATAGTGGTTTACAAAGGTGATGTCACGCTAATTAGGTGATATTTACGGCGTTTTTAACAACTTGAAATTAAAATTACAAAATGGCAGACAACCGCATATTGCGCAAAAAGCATTTAGAAACCAGCCGTGAATTGGGTTTTGGCAACACCGACGTGCGGCAGCGGCGCCTCATCAATCCCGACGGTTCCTACAATTTCGTTCGTTTGGGCATCCCTTTTTACGAGACTTTCAACGTCTATCATTACTTGCTGTCGGCCTCTTGGATGAAGTTGATTTTGATAATTATTGGTTGGTACAGCGTTTTTAACGTGCTTTTTGTCGGTTTATATTACGCTTTTTGTCCAAGCCAAATCACGGGAATGATTTTTACAAACGAGCGAGAACGCTTTTGGGAAATTTATTTTTTTTCTGCTCAAACCTTGACGACCGTCGGCTACGGACGCATCAATCCGACGGGCATTGCGGCGAGTGCGATTGCGTCACTCGAAGCCTTGACGGGCTTGATGAGTTTTGCCTTGATAACGGGTTTACTGTTTGCGCGTTTTGCCAAATCACCCGCGCACTTGTTGTTCGCAGAAAAAGCGGTTATCGCGCCTTTCACGTGGAAAGGGCAGGAATTGCCCGCTTTTATGTTCAGAACAGCGAACCCTTACAAGACAAATTTAATGAATGTGCGTGCGCAAATCACCGTGAGTTTGGTCGAAAAGGTGGACGAAAATGGCGCTGAACAACGGCGTTTTTATGCCTTAACTTTGGAACGTAATGAGATTAATTTTTTCCCATCGTCGTGGACGGTGGTGCATCCGATTGACGAAAACAGCCCAATTTATGGCTTTACGGCGGAAGATTTGCGCCGAGGCAGCGTCGAGTTTATGGTCATTGTCAACGCTTTTGACGAGACTTTTGACCAAAATACTTTTGTTAGACATTCTTACACGGCGGATCAAATTGAGTGGGGCGCCAAATATCAACGTATTTTTGATTTTAACGAACGCGACCAATCAACCGTGGATTTAGGGCGTTTGGGTGCGTTTGACAAAATGCAAATCGAACATTTGTTGCCCAATTTTGAAGACGAAGTTTGAGATTTGAATTGTTTTAATCGCTCATCAATATTACTGTAAAAAATAATCTGTACAGTAGTATTTTGCTCATCAACAAAAAAGAAGACCCCTCAGTATAAACGGCATTTTTTACTCATTTTTGAGCGAAAAATGCCGTTCATACTGAGGGGTCTTCTTCTGTTACTTTTCACTTTCTCACTTACTCTTATTCGTTCTTTTCCCATCTTCGTATCGAATTAAAAACGCATCCGTTAGCGACCTATCTTTTACTTTTTGCAGTGTTGCCGCTGCCGTCGTGTAGGAATCGAACGCCAATAAAACGCGCTTAAAGGTCTTGCCGTTGAGGGTTGCCGTTTCGGTTTCAAAATCGCCTAAATCTTCGACGCGTTCCAATTTTTTCACGTTCATATTGTCTTTCGCACCCGTTTCGTAGGCTAAAATTTGGATTTTAAATTGGACGCCTTTGTTCTTTACATCGTCGTTTTTACTTTTAGATTCTGAATTTTTAATTTTTAATTCCAAATTGGACTCCTCAGTATAAACGGCGTTTTTAGGCATTTTTCCTTCATTTTCCTTCGTTTTTCCTTCATTTTCATTTTTAAATTCTGTTGCTTCGTCCCTCGCAATGACGTTTTTAATTTTTAATTCAGAAAAGGACCCCTCAGTGTAAACGGCATTTTGAGGCATTTTTTCGTCATTTTTAACGATAGAAATCGGCGAAACATCCACATTTCGATTGGAAACAAACGCCGCATAGCGCTCCAAATACACATCGCGTATGAGGTTTTTAACGCTCGTTTTTCCACTGTCAATTGTTGAAAACGACATGGATTCTACGCGAAAACCGTCTTTTTCAATCTCTAAACTGTACATTTTCTTAGGCAACAAAGGAAATTTAAACACGCCCGTCGGACACATGACGGAAGACAAAAGGCGTCCGTCATTCGATGCCACGTTTCGTTTTTCGTAGAGCGAAGTCCGCGCATTTTCGAGCAAAGTCGTCGTTTTTTTATCAAATATTTGACCCGAAACCGTCAATTCATTGCGGTCGTCAAAGAGAAATTGAAAAATATCGTCGTCTCTTGTGCCAATTTTTTCCATACCAAATGAGCGATTTGAGACGAAGAAACCGCCCGTTTTTGTCGCATTTTTGGCAAAATAATAATCATCCGCGCTCGAATTATACGGCGCGCCAATATTCGCGGGCGATGTCCAACGTTGCTGAAAACCTTCCGTCCGAAAAATATCCAAACCGCCCACCGTTGCGCGTCCGTTTGAGGCGAAATACAAAGCCGTAGCGTCGGCGTCATAAAACGGCGTGACTTCATCCCCCTCAGTATTGACAATCGCGCCGAGGTTCAGCGGTGCCTCAAATTCAGAATTTTCGTCCGCTTTAAAACGCGCTGTCAACCAAATATCCATGCCGCCTTGTCCGCCCGTCCGATTGCTCGAAAAAAACATAATTTCTTTGTTGCCTTTGTGCAGCACAAAAGCGTGCGTCGTGTTGCCTTCGAGTGCGTTGATGCGGTCGGGCAAGCGCGTCGGCGGCGTCCAACCGTCATTGGTTCTTTTCAAAAAATAAATGCCACAATTGCGCTTTTTTTCGCCTTTTTTACCCATTTCTTGGCACATTGTGCAGTAAAAACGATTGCCGTCGGGCGAAAAAGTGCCATTGCCAAAAGGCGTTTCCTCGGGGATTTTGAGGCTCGACAAAGGCGTTCCCGCCGACCAAGTATTGGCATTTGCCTGTTGACTTCTAAAAATTTTGGCGTTGTTGGCACTGTTTATTGTCGTAAAATACAAAACATCGTCGCCAAAAGGGACGGGCGCGATGTCGTTATCCGCCGTATTGATGTCCAAATGTTCCAATTTTACCGCCGCTAATTTTGCAGAATCTGCTTGTTTTATGCCCAACAAACAGCCGTTTATGTGGTCTTCAATGCGCTCACTGATAATTGCGCGGTCTTTACCGTTGTAATTGTTGAGATAAATCGAGAATTCGGGAATCGCTTCGTCAAACTCGCCTTTTTGTTGCAGCGCCAGCGCATAATCGAGCCGTGCATCGGGATATTTTGGATTATTCAGCAGATTCTGAAAACGTTCGGCAGCTTTTGTGTAGTCGCGGCAAGCCTGAAAAGCGATTGCGGCGTTATAAGCCAAGTTGAGTTTTTGGGGTTTTAGAAGAAATGCGGCGTCGAAATGTGCGGCGGCTTCGGCATTTTTACCCGCTTCGGCGGCAGCGTTTGCCAATTTCTCATGGGCTTTCCACGACAAATTATCAATGGATTTGGCGGTTAAAACGACATTTTGAGCCGTTAATACTGAGGGGTCCCAAAAAGTGAAAAATGAAAAATGAAAAATGAAAAATGCGGCTTCGAGCGACGTGTATGTATGAAGGCTTGGCAACTTTTTGAAAGTTGCCCAATCTAAAAATGCTGTGAAGAATGAATATTTTAACGACATGATTTCGGGTAATTTATGTTTTAAATAAATGCTTCAAATTGCCTATTTGTCGAAAACACACGTCTTTTTTAATTAAAAATCGTTTTTTCAATGATTATTGGATAAAAACGGTGTTCTAATTCTAATACTTTTCGGGCAATATCTTGTGGCGAATCTTCGGGCAAAACGGGGCATCGCGCTTGAAAAATAATGCAGCCTTCATCGTAAGCCGCGTTGCAAAAGTGAATCGTAATGCCCGTTTCGGTTTCGTTTGCTGCGCGAACAGCTTCGTGAACGTGGCTACCGTGCATCCCTTTTCCGCCAAATTTTGGCAACAAAGCGGGGTGGATATTGACAATTTTTTTCTCGAAATGTTCGACTAAATAGGTCGGTACGAGGAGCAAGAATCCTGCCAAAACAATGAAATTCACCGCGCAGTTTTCTAAAGTCTTTAACATAAATTCACTATCGTAAAGCGTTGATTTTGAAATAATTAAACGCTCAATTCCGAATTCTTTCGCAATTGCCAAGACGCCCGCGTCCGCCTTGTTGGAAACAACCAAAACGATTTTTACCGAGGCGTGTCCCTCAAAATATTCTATGATTTTACGGGCGTTTGAGCCGCCGCCTGAGGCGAAAATTGCGATGTTCATTATTTACGAATTTTGGTAACTACTTAGCTACACGACTATTTAGCTACGGATTCACGGATTTAACGGATTTACGGATTATTACGACGACGTTTAAATCCGTAAATCCGTAGCTAAAATGAGTCGCGGGTAAGTAATTACGAATTTTGTATCACGAACTCCCGTCCATGAATGTATTTCAAGCCGTAAAGGACGAAAAAAGTCCCGATACTGAGGGGTATCGGGACTTTTGTTTTTAGAAAAATAAAATCTCTTACGCCGCTAATTTTGGACGATGTTCCGCTTGAAAATCGTTAACGCGGCGGTGCAATTCTGCCGTCAATTCGGGCAGTTTGAGAAATGTCGCTTGCAATTTTTTACGCAATTCACTTTTTTCACCCGTTGGCAAAATATCCAACTCAGCCCAAAATTGTTGTTCGATGTGCTGTTTTTCAGCAACATTTTGCGCCATTAGAAACAATGTGAAAAATGTTTGTAAGGCTTCGTTACTCGTTAATTTATTTACTAAACGATTGACTACCAAATATTTGTGCATGATTACTTATTTTTTTCACAAAGTTAATTAGGCTTGATTGAATTACCCGCGATGCTCTCAAAATGAGTTTACATTTTTTTATTTTACAAATGAAAATAGGGAGAAATCGCTTTTATACTGAGGGGGCCTATTTTTCAAAAAAAATGTAGCTTTGCGACTTAAATCAATAAAAAATCATGCGCTTAAAAGAAATCCACTTAACCAATTTTCGCTGTTTTGAACAGCTTGATGTCCAATTGAACGACCGTTTAGCGGTGTTTCTCGGCGTTAATGGCGCGGGGAAAACGGCTATTTTGGACGCGATTTGCTTGTATTTTATTGACTTTTCTAATCATCTAACATCAAGTCAAGTCTATTCACAACTTGCTTATGACAGTTTAGATGATGTGAAAATTAGTACAGACGAAGCTAAAATGTTTTTTTTATCAACATATCTAAATTTAGAAAACATAGATATTGACATAACTATCAATAGAAATTCAACTCCAACTTTTAGGTCTGCTGGGTCTAAAGACGTTGTTTCATTAGCAAATTTGTTTGAGGAGAAAACTAAATCCGTAAACAATAAAGACGAATTTAGCGTACCCGTTTTAATTCATTTTAAAAGTAATAAAACGCAATTAGAGAAAGTAAAAACGCATTCTCGAAGCAATTTTCTCCAATTTACAACTTATGAAAACAGTTTTTTTCATTCAATTGATGATTTTAAAGATTTTACAAATTGGTTTAGAGAAGCAGAAGACCGTGAAAATGAGACGATTATATTGATGCAAGACTTTAATGCTAAAAATCCTCAGTTGGAAGTAATTAGAAAAACGATTCCTCATTTTTTAGAATTATTGAACAATCAATCTTTTTCGGACTTACGTATTAAGAGACAGACGAATAATAAATTTGAATTTAAAGCGAATGGTACGTACAGTTTAATTATCAAGAAAGACAATCAAATTCTTGAATTAAATCAGTTATCAGACGGCGAACGCACCTTAATTATGCTCGTTAGCGATATTACACGGCGTTTAATTCTTGCCAATCCGAGCCTCGAAAATCCGCTTGAAGGCGAAGGTATTGTTCTCATTGATGAAATTGATTTGCATTTGCATCCGCAATGGCAACGCAATATTTTACCCGCTTTATTGGCAACATTTCCCGAGTGTCAATTCATTGTTACGACGCATTCGCCGTTGGTTATCAGCAATGTTGTGCGCGAAAGTGTCTTTATTTTGGACAACGGAAAACTCGTTAAAAATACACCACATACTTTGGGAAGAGATTATGCCTCAATACTTTACAATGTTTTCGGTGTTGAAGAACGACCTGCCGAGTATCAGAAAAAATTGGATGCTTGTTTCCGTTTGCTCGAAAACGAACAATATCCCGAAGCTAAAATTATGTTGAGAAAATTATCCGAAGAATTGGGAGAAGACGACATTGACATTCTTCGTGCCAACGTTATTTTGGATATGGAAGCTTAAAAAAACGATTAAATACTGAGGGGTATGAAATTCATCGAAAAAAAATTGTCCAATCAACCACCCTCTTTGGTGTTGTATAAAAAAACGGACATTCATCCAACTTATGATAAATATCGAGATAAAGACGACTTGCGCCATGCTTTACTGCGTGAGCAAGGCTACATCTGCTGCTATTGTATGAAGCGGATTGACAAGCACAGTATGGTTATTGAGCATTTCAATGCTCAATTTAATTTTGAAGAGTTGGCTTTGAATTACGATAATATGCTGGCTTCGTGCAAAGGCGGTGAAAACGGGAATATTCAGCATTGCGATGAAACCAAAGGTCATAAGTTATTGACTATCAACCCAATGAATCATTCAATTATGACTCAAATAAAATTTGACGGCGCAGGAAAGATTTTTTTAGACGATGAGAATTTGACGAAAAATGAATTGGAAGGCATTCTGAATCTCAATAATCAGAACCTTTTGAAAGAACGCAAAGTGATTTTAGACGCTCTGAGAAACCAATTTTTAAAGAAATTAGGTACAAAAACGGCTACCAAACAATTCATCGAAAACGCGCTTAATAAATGGGGAACCCGTAATGGGAAGTTCAAACCAATGTGTCAAATTGCTGTTTATTATTTGAAAAAGAAGCTACAAAAAACGGCTTGAAGGACCCCTCAGTATAAAAGCTAAATCTGCCTAAATAATTGATTTTCAACTAAATAAAACTATAATTATTTTAAAATAACAACTTCTTAAAATGAAATTTGGAACAAAAGCCATCCACGCGGGCATCGAGCCCGACCCATCAACGGGCGCGATTATGACCCCGATTTTTCAGACATCTACGTATGTACAAACTGCGCCGGGCGACCACAAAGGTTACGAGTACGCACGGACGCAAAATCCGACGCGCTCGGCTTTGGAGAAAAATCTCGCGGCTTTGGAAAACGGAACGGACGCGATTTGCTTTGCATCGGGTTTGGCGGCAATGGATTCGGTGATAAAATTGCTAAAATCGGGCGACGAAATTTTGTCTTGCAACGACCTTTATGGCGGGTCTTATCGCCAAATGGTGCGGGTTTTTAGCAAATTTGGCATCGAAAGTCGCTTTGTCGATATGTCGGACATCGTGGTGTTTGAAAAAAGTTTGTCCGAAAAAACGCGCTTGATTTGGATTGAAACGCCGACAAATCCGATGTTGAACATCGTTGATATTAAGGCTTTGTGCGATGTGGCGCGGCAACACGGCATCATGACGTGCGTTGACAACACATTTGCGTCGCCTTATTTGCAAAATCCGTTGGATTTGGGCGCTGATTTGGTCTTGCATTCCGCCACAAAATACATTGGTGGACATTCCGACGTGATTCACGGTTGCGTGATTACGAAAGACGCGGATTTGGCTTCGCAACTCCGTTTTTTGCAAAATGCTTGCGGTGCTGTTCCCGGACCACAAGATTGCTTCTTGATACTGAGGGGTATCAAAACGTTGCATTTGCGCGTTCGTGAAGCGTGTAAAAATGCGGAAAAAATCGCGCATTATCTTCAAGCACATCCTAAAGTGGAGAAGGTTTTTTGGCCAGGATTTGCAACGCATCCGAACCATGATATTGCTAAAAAACAAATGCGTCATTTCGGTGGCATGGTGAGTTTTGACCTGAAAGGCGGCATTTTAGCGGATGCTACGACGGTTTTAAGCGGTACAAAGCTGTTTTCGTTAGCTGAATCACTTGGCGGTGTTGAGTCGCTCATCGGGCATCCTGCTTCGATGACGCACGCTTCGATTCCGCGTGAAGAACGTCTGAAAGTTGGTTTAACAGATTCATTAATTCGCTTATCCGTTGGCATCGAAGACGTGGATGATTTGATTGAAGATTTGGAAAATGCCTTGGCGAAGGTCACGATTGAAACGCTCGCAACAATTTAAAAACGCCATGAAAATTAGAGAAACGACGTCAATTCGTCTTTGGTTATTCTACGGATTGCTCTTTTTAGTCGGCGTCGCGGCGGTTGATTGGTACGCTTTCACGCAACTCGACACGGCAAAATATTTTTACGTGCTTTTTTGGGGAACGCTCATTGCCGCATTTCTCATCGCGGCGGGACATTTTTTGGCGACCGTTATTTATTTTTGGAAAAGCCGACGCGACCGTGGATTTTTCCACCTCATTCAGTTCGTTATTTGGCTTTTTGTCACGTGGCTGACTTTTGTTATCAACACAATTTTCGTTGGCATCGGCTTTCATTCGGTGCCAATAAAGTGAAAAGAGACCCCTCAGTATCTTCGCATTTTTTTGGTAAAAAAACAATTATGGACAACGGAATAAACTTAGATTTGGCGCGACAGGTTGTGGAAATAGCGCGTTTGGCGAGTGATGAAATACTGAAAATCTATCATTCACAAGTGCTTGATATCCAACAAAAAATGGACGATTCACCCGTGACGGCAGCCGATTTGGCGGCTAACGATGTGATAAATAAAGGACTGAATAATTTGGCGGTAAAATACCCAATTGTGTCGGAAGAAAATGCCGAAATTCCTTACGCGGAGCGCAGCAAATTCGACTATTATTGGCTCGTTGACCCGTTGGATGGCACTAAAGAATTCATCAAACGCAATGGCGAATTTACGGTCAATATTGCCTTGATTCACCGCAAAAAAGCCGTTTTGGGGGTCGTTTTTGTGCCAAATACTGAGGGGGTCTATTTCGCGGTCAAGGGTTTGGGCGCGTTCAAAATTGAGCAAAATATTGAGACAAAATTGGCTTGTAGTCGCTTCAAATTGACGGATAAAAACCTGCGAATCCCCATTTCTCGGTCGCATTTGAACGCCGAAACACAGGCGCTTTTAGCCGAATTGAACGAACCGATTTTGACCCCAAAAGGCAGTGCTTTGAAACTCGTTTTGTTGGCAGAAGGCGTCTTCGATTACTACCCAAGAATCGGTCTAACAAGCGAATGGGACACCGCCGCACCGCACATTATTTTGGAAGAAGCGGGCGGTGAAATGCTGCAATTTGATTCGCGTAAACCATTGACTTACAATAAATTAAATCTTTTAAATCCGAATTTTATCGCGCAAGGACGGGTTGGATAAATGTATTCAACGTCGGTGAGGTTTAAAACCTCGCCGACGTTCTACGAATCTAAAAAACAGCAACAAAAATTCAACGCTATGCTTAAAATTTTCCGAAATACTGAGGGGTCCGTTTATGGCGCCGCTATCCTGATTGGCGTCGTCGTTTTTTTGCTAAAATTTTCCGCGCACGTCCTTAATCCCTACAATTGCGATTGGCTTTTGGGCGGCGGCGACGACACAACGGAGTATATTTCTTGGCTTTATTATCGCTCTACACCTTTCACTTTCCCCGTTATTGGCACACTCACGGGCTACGATTATCCGACGACAACGGGCGTTGGCTTGACGGGCGCGATTCCACTCATTGCCATTCCTATGAAATTTTTAACATATGGACAAATAGCTGATTTTCAATACTTTGGATGGTGGTTTTTGTCTTGTTACGCTTTGCAAGGCTATTTCTCCGTGCGTCTGATGAAAGCAATTGCGGCGTTTAAAAACGTCAAAATTGCGCCAATTGCTTACGTTTTAGGCGCGTCATTTTTTGTTCTTTCACCCGCCCTTTTGACCCGAACGGGACACATGAATCTCTGCGGGCAATGGCTGATTTTATGGGGTTTCACGATTTATTTTGAGTCGAAAACCCGCCGCGAATCCGTTCTTAATTTCCTAAAAATCGTCGGTGTAACGGCATTGGTGCATCAATATTTGTTGTTGATGATATTCGGCATTGGCTTTGCCACTTTTTGGCGATTGGGTTTGGTCGAAAAACAAGCAACGGATTCGTTTCTGAAACGCGCTTTTTCATGGATACAAAACCTGTTTTTCAACGTTTTGAACGTGGCTTTAGCGATGGTTTTATGGTTTTTTGTTGGCAACTTTAATGTGTCAACTGACACGATGAAACAAGCGGGTTTTGGTAAATATTCAGCCAATTTAAACGTCTTTTTCAACGGTTTAGGCGAGCAAAAACTGTTTAAAAACTTGGACTTTAACGATGGACAATACGAAGGATTTGGTTATTTGGGCGTGGGTTTATTGCTTTTAGGCGCTTTTTCGCTTATTTTCAGGTTGTTTAAGCCAAAGGCTGCAACAAACGTTGGGGAAATTTTAGACGCTACTCGAATGCCACCAACGACTTCAAGCAACTACTTTTCTTGGTTTTCACCGCTTGGTTTTATAGCGATTTTATTTGCTGCGTATGCCTTTGGCAACACGTGGACGTGGGGACATGAAACGGTTTTGACGGCACAGGGTTTCTATGAAAAAAATCACAGCGTTGATTATCTGTCGCAAGCCTTTCGGGCGTCAGGGCGCTTTATTTGGGTGTTGCATTATTTTTTGATGGTTCAAATAATTATTGCATTTCTAAAATCTAACTTACCTAATGCGCTGAAAATCAGCTTATTCGCCATTTTGACGGCTGTTCAGATTTTTGATATTTCGGCGATGGTCCAACGCGAAAAAGCCAATTTTGATTTCGACGGTTACGCCCCCTCAGTCATGACGCCCAAAAATTGGGAAACGATTACCGTCGAAGCCAATCGCATTGTTATGTTGCCGCCTTACTCGTGGAATTACAACTCGGGCAGCGATTATTTTCACTTTGCGCATTTGACGGCTTTGCGGCATCAAGACATCACGACGGGCTATTTGGCGCGTCCCGATGCCAAAGCGCACGGTGTCTATGAGAAAAAAGTGTTTGCAAACCTTGAACGTGGCGACTTGGAAGGTGAAGAATTGTCCATTTTTATTGCGGGAAAAAGGTATTTTCCAAAGCTCAAAAAACTCGTTGACAAGGGTCAAGTAAAGGCTTTTGAATACCAAGGCTACGCGGTTGCGGTGCCAATAAAATTTGAAAAAACGATTCAATATTTATCACAACTGCCTAATTGTCAATCACTTAGATTTGAAACACCCGATTTGACGGCGTTTTTGAAACAGCATTCAACCAATAAAATAATTCTCGCCGTTGTGCGCGATGAAGCGTCTGAAAGGCTCTGCGATGATGCTAAAAAGCAATTCATTAGCATGGGTGTGGACATCGTGAAACTTGGATTCCGCGGGTCTTTCGCCGCCATTATTATTGATGGAAAAAGCGTTTTTAGCGGCATTGAAAACGGAAAAGCGGTCTTTAAAACCGTTAAAAAAGGCGATATACTGAGGGGTCCTGTTTTTCTGAAAAACATCGATTTGCAATCGGCGGGCGGTTTAGCTGGCAATTTCGGGAAGATACTGATTGACGGAAAAGACTATTCGCTCGCTTCACGCGGCTTCAATTTTGTCGTTTTGGACAAACAATTTAACGTCCTGAAAACGGCGTATTTTGACACTTACGACGATTGCGCAGCGGGAGAAGTGAGAAATGTGGAAGTGAAAAGTGAAAAGTGAAAAATGAAAAGTGAAAAATGAAAAATGGGGAAGGGAGAATTGTACGTGAAAAATTGCCAAAATCTGCTTATTTTTGCGGAAAAGCAATACTTATCGAACATTTAGGATTTAACGTCGTTATCAAATGAGCAGCATCTATTTAACGCGCAAAAAAGTAAAAATATGACCGCCACAGCACCGCCTCCACCTAACACATCGCTCATTTTTTACAGCGACGAAGACCGTTTGCAAATCAATCGCGCGTATCGGCACTTGCTCAAAAGCATCAAAGTGCCATTAAGTGATGAAGACAAATTGGATATTCGGCACGCTTACGAGATTGCCGTTGCCGCCCACAGCGAGCAACGCCGCAAGACGGGCGAGGCGTATATCTTGCATCCGATTGAGGTCGCACGGATTTGTGCGGACGAAATTGGACTCGGTGCGACGGCCATTATCGCCGCTTTGCTCCACGATACGGTCGAAGATACGCCCATGACTTTGCTCGATATTCGCGCAGCTTTTGGCAAAAATGGGGAAAAAATTGAAACAATTGTTGATGGATTAACCAAACTCGACAAGACGTTTGACAAGGAAAGTCCGCAAGCTGAAAACTTCAAAAAAATCCTTTCGACGCTCGTTATTGACGTGCGGATTGTGTTGATAAAAATGGCCGACCGCCTCCACAATATGCGGACGCTTGGCGCCATGCCGCTGCACAAACAACTCAAAATTGCCGCCGAAACCGAGTATATCTACGCACCTTTGGCGCATCGGTTGGGACTTTACAACATTCGTTCGGAGTTTTTGGACCTTTGTTTGAAAATTACGCACCGCGAAGATTACAATTTTGTTGCCCAAAAATTGGCGGAAACCAAGCGCGAACGCAACGAATATATCGACGAGTTTATCGC
>JAYUKJ010000824.1:0-8290 GCA_043764555.1 Saprospiraceae bacterium | reverse complement strand
TGCCTCGAAACAGAATAAGCGTGACGCTAATCGCCAGTGCAATACCGAAAATTAGGACATAAGTTCCCTCGTGAACAAACTGTTTGAGGTCGGTTGCGGAGAGCAAAACGCCGTTGTCTAACCACACATTTTGGATGTCCAAAAAGTTGTTAATCAGCAATAAAATGTTTAATGTAACGATGAGATTTAAGGCATTTTTATACCTGTCTTGAAGGTCGGCGGCGCGTTCGGTAGTCCATTCTTCGGCGCTGTTTAGGGCGTTCGCATCCGCTAAATTGTCGCTCAGATTTGCTTCTAAAGTTGATGTTTTGCCCATATTTAATTGAAAAATAGCGGCGCCAACAATAAAAATACCGAGCATGAAAAACAACAAACGCAAGGGATTGACGTCAAAAGAAAACCAACGCCAAAGGTGATTGAAGGTGACGTTCGACAATTCCGCGAATTTTGGGTTGGCGGTGTAATAAATCAGGAAAAAAAGCGGCACAATCAGGATGGATAGCATCGCATTATTAAGGCTTTTGTTTATGCGTTCAGGTCCCCTCAGTATCGGCAGAATTTTTAGGCTTTCCAACAAGTTTTTAGGCGTTTTCACCCAATTTGACACATAGATGAGGAAGGCACTACCCAAAAAACGCAGTTCGCTGTGTTGCACCAAACCGACAAAAAATGTGAAACTAAACAAGTGTATAACTTTGACAATCAATGAATTGTGCAAAATAATCAGCAAGGCTGAAATAAGCGTTCCTGCCGCAACGGCTTGCACCGAGCGCATTTTGAAAGCAGCAGCGTTGAAATAAAAGAAGGCAAAGCCGATAAATAAATCGAAGATTAAAACATTGAAACCTTGTTTTTCATGCCAAAAAATAAGGTTGAATAAAAGAGAGCCAACGCAGACGGCGGCTGTTTTTGTCATGGATTCTTGCATGATTTTGTCGTTGTTAAAAAGTTAGTAAATATTTTACAAAATACTTTGAATTTCAAAGTTTGTGTGCAAAAAAAGGGGCATCCATTTTTTGATAAATCCGACCCCTCAGTAATTCAAGGTCATTGGTCATTAAGCCTTGAAAATCCCAATTTGAGATGTTGCAACCCGTTTTTCCGAGCCGATAATGTCGGATTAAATCCATCGAATATTCGGGCAAAAAAATGAATCCAGACAAGACGGTTGAAAAGACTTCGATGCTCCGTTTGCCGTTGCCGAATAGCCAAAAATACAGGCGTGCCTCGTCCAAAATTGTCGGTTTATAACCCAAAAGCACGTGGTAAACGTCGTGGGTTTCCAAAAAAGGCAAAATGTCAAATTGATTTTGGTCGAGAAAATTCGCCAAATTTTTACCCAAGCTGCCTTCGGGAAATGCGCTTAAATCGGCTTTCGTCAACTGCCACGATTTGTTGCGCGGCATCATCAATTTATAAATCGGGTTTAGAAAACCGACCAATTTTGTTAAAACTAATTCGCGCGTTGCGCTTGCGGTTTGATAGATGTTTAAACGCTTCATTTTCTAATTTATTTTAAGTTTTAAAAATAACTTTGAAATCCAAAGTATAAAATCAAAAAAATGCGCGAAAGGATAATTCGCGCTTGTATTTCAATAGAACTACGGATTAAAATCCGTGAATGTATGATTCAATTAATTCACTGACTGACATCCGTGAACCATTACGGAATGTTTTTCAACAGGTTTTCCAACGCCGTTAAATGCTCTCCAAACGCTTTTCTGCCAGCAATAGTTGCGGTGTAAGATGTCTGTGGTTTCTTGGCAACAAATTGCTTGCGTACTTCAATATAGTTCTCTTTTTCCAACACTTTTATGTGGCTTGCGAGGTTGCCATCTTCCAAATCTAACATCTCTTTTAAGGTCGTAAACAGTACCCAATCGTTCACCATGAGCATAGACATGATGCCGAGCCGAATGCGGTTATCGAACGCTTTATTATTTATTTTTTCTAAAAGATGTTTCATTTATTAAGTGTGGTCGGACAATTTATTTTCCGCTGTTTAACGCTGTTAGAAAATTGATTTTCTAAACCCTTTATTCAATCATTATTTACCTTTAAAAAACAACTACTGTTTGCAGATTAAAATAAATAAAAAAAACGTTTTTGACGCTAATTTTTAGTGAACGATTTTGCAATAAAATAAAAATAAAAACCCTAACTATTTCATTAGCGATTGCATTGTTGGATTGTGTTTAAGCGCGTTTTTAGTTACAAATCGTTGAAAATATTTTCAAAAAAAAACGCTAAATTTTTACGCATTATTTATCATTTCTTTCGTATTTAAAATACATCATTAAACCATAAAAAATGTGTAAAAAACCAAAACCAATGACCCAAAATTCCATCCCAAATCGTAACATAAACATCGCAATTAAACCCAAAATAATTTCCGCTAATCCAAGATATAAAACGTCATTTAACGTGTATTTACTGCCATTGACCAATGCCAAACCGTAGAAGATTAGAGTGGCGGGCGCGACAAAAGCCAACTGTCCGTGGACCAACAAAGCCAAGCAAAATAACCCACCAACGACCAGTGGTAAACCCAAATTGAACAACAACCGTTGCGCCGTTCTGTCCCAAATTGATTGCCCTTTTTGACGCGCTCGTCGGGTTGTGAAATAGATGCCAAAACCGACGGCAGCGGCGGCTGTAATAAGCGCATCGGCAATAAAAAACGTCAAATAATCGACGCCCCAACGCATAGACGTAACCGCTTTAATGTAGTACGCATACGGATGATTGAACTCAAAAGGTTGCGTGCCAAGATAGGCATACGCGACGGCAGCACCAATCAGCGCACAGACACCTGCGGCAACGCCCGACAAGCCACTCAAGCCAATAAAACGGCTTGAACGTTCCATGAGGGAGCGAATTTCTTTGAGTTCTTGGAGCTGTTCGTGCGCGGATGTCGTCATTTCGAGAAAATTTAATTACTTTGAATTGCAAAGTTATCGTTAAAATTTGAAACACCAAATATATTGTGGAATAAATTTAAGAAAAAATAAGAACGTCAAGGCTAAGGCACATAATTGCTTGGCTTAATTATCTTTGCGGTCGCACCTAAGGCACAAAAAGCAAAAAGTATCAAATTGGATTTTGCAAGTAACTGATAATCAATTTTATCGCTCCTTGGAATTTGGAATTTGGAATTTGGGATTTGGAATTTGGAATTTGGAATCTTCATTGGACCCCTCGGTATTTTTCGTATTTTAAAGATTTTTAAAGATTTTTTAACGACACAATTGATTTATGGATAAGTTTTTATTGGATGGAAAAAGCCTTGATTTCGTGCTGTTGTACGCGCCAAAAGCACTCACGGCGATTGTTATTTTTGTGGGCGGTTTGTGGCTGATTAGTCGGTTCACGGAGACTGCCGACAAAGGGATGGTGAAGTCGGGCATCGACCCCGACTTGCGCCCTTTTCTTGGCACAATGCTCAACGCGTTGATGAAAATATTTTTAGTGCTGTCGGTTGCCAATATTGTTGGCATTGAAACGACATCCGTAGTAGCGGTCTTGGCGTCGGCGGCTTTTGCGGTCGGTTTGGCCTTGCAAGGAACGCTCTCAAACTTCGCGGCGGGCGTGATGATTCTCATTTTTAAGCCGTATCGGGTTGGCGACATTGTTGAAATGCAAACGTTTCACGGGAAGGTAAAAGAGATACAAATCTTTAATACACTTGTAGTTACGAATCAAGAAAAAATTATAATTGTTCCAAACAGCACAGCCATTAACGGCATTATCAGCAATTTGACGTCGCAACAATTGGTCAAAACAAATGTTCTAATTCCCGTTCGTTACAATTCGGATTTTGAGGAAATCAGGCTCAATATTCTCATCATACTGAGGGGGTCTGATTTGGTTTTAGCCGAACCCGCAATCGATATTGACGTGCAAAGTTTTGGCGACGACGGTTTTTACATCGGCGTTTATGCGCCTTGCAAAGCGGAGCATTTGGAAGAATTGACGGCGTGGTTGAACGAAAAAATCTACTTAGAATTGACCAAGTTGGGCGTTAAATTTGGCATCAGAAAGTATAAATTGAAATAATTAAAATACTAAATATGGCATCGACATTAAAAAGTTTATCGGCTTACGATGAGTCCACAATTCCAGCGGCAAACGACATGATTTTTGGCGTCGTGGTGGCGGAATGGAACGAACACATTACGCACGCTTTATACGCAGGTTGCGTCGAAACGCTCGTGAAACACGGCGTAAAAGAAGACAATATTCACGTCGCACAAGTCCCTGGCGCCTTTGAATTGCCGACGGCGGCCCGACTTTTGGCGGCGCGTTATCCGACGATTGATGCGGTGGTTTGTTTGGGTTGCGTGATTAAAGGCGAGACAAAACACGATGAATACATCAATTTATCGGTAGCCAACGCGCTCCAAAATCTGTCAATTACGCTCGCAAAACCGTTTATTTTCGGACTTTTGACGCCAAATGACGAGCAACAAGCCTTGGATAGGGCAGGAGGCAAGCACGGCAACAAAGGCGTTGAAGCGGCGCTGACGGCGATTAGAATGGCGGCGCTGAAACACGAAATGAGCGGTAAGAAAAAGGAGAAAATCGGGTTTTAATCCATTGGCCATCGGGCGTTTCAAAAAAATAGGACCCCTCAGTATAAACGCACTATTTTCCCTTAAAAAGCCTTTTGATTCACCTCGAAAGGCTTTTTTAATGGCGTTCAAAAATTTGACAACTTCTTTAAAAATTGCCCAATCTCCGAATCAGATTGTACCTTGCACCCTCAATCGAGCAACTATTTCTCGAACACATTCATTAAAATAATTATTTTGAAAAATAACGACATCTCTCCCAAAATTCTCTCAAATCTCGGCATTGAAGCGCTCAATGCGATGCAAGAAGAAGCGTATTCAGCGATAAATGCGAAACCAAATGTTTTGTTATTGGCACCGACGGGTTCGGGTAAAACGTTGGCTTTTTTGCTGCCAATTTTATCACAACTCGTTGACAATCAAATAGGTGTGCAATGTCTCATCATCACGCCGTCGCGTGAATTGGCACTTCAAATCGAGACCGTTTGGAAAAAAATGGCGACGGGTTTCAAGGTGAGTACCTGCTACGGTGGGCATCCGATTCAATTGGAAATTCAGAGTTTGAGCGAGCCGCCTGCCTTATTGATTGGCACGCCTGGCCGCATAATGGACCACATGGCGCGCCGTTCTTTCACCGTGAATACCATCAAAACCTTGGTGTTGGATGAGTTTGATAAGTCCTTAACTTTGGGTTTTCAAGAAGAAATGGCGGCGATTATTGAGCGTTTGCCGAAATTGGAGAAGCGTATTTTAGCCTCCGCAACCGCTAATATCGTGATTCCCGAATTTACGGGCATCACGAATCCTAAAACCTTGGATTTTACGGAAGCGACCGAAAAAGCGAACGACGCTTTGACCATAAAAAGCGTTATTTCTTTGACAAAAGATAAAATTGATAGGCTGTTTGAACTGCTCTGTTTTATCGGTTCCGAGCAGACGATTATTTTTTGCAACCACCGAGATGCGACCGAGCGAACGGCTGAAATACTGAACGAAAAAGGCATCGAAGCCGCATTTTTTCACGGCGGCATGGAGCAAGCCGACCGCGAAAAAACATTGTTACAATTCCGAAATGGCAGTATTGTTTTCTTAGTGGCGTCCGATTTAGCGGCGCGCGGTTTGGATATTCCCGAAGTAAGACACGTCGTTCATTACCAATTGTCCGTGAAAAAAGAAGATTTTACGCACCGAAATGGTCGAACTGCCCGCATGAACGCCGAAGGCACCGCTTACTTGATGTTGTACGACAATGAGCCGCCGCCGCCTTACATTGTCCCTACGCCCGAGGTTTTGAACGTGCCAAAAAATCACCCCGTTCCTAAGTCTTCCGAGTGGGTGACTTTGTACATCAGCGGTGGTAAAAAAGACAAAATTAGCAAGATGGACATCGCGGGTTTCTTGATTAAAAAAGGTAATATCACGAAGGAAGAAGTTGGACTTATTACGATTATGGATTTTATGTCTTTCGTTGCCGTCAAGAAAAGTAAAGCGCGGAAATTGTTGTCATTGAGTCAAAACGAGAAAATGAAAGGGGCGAAATACAAAATTGCTTACGCGCAAGGCGGGGAATAATTCCAAATTTCAGATTCCAAATTTCAGATTCCAAATTTCAGATTTCAGATTCCAAATTTCAGATTCCAAATTTCAGATTCCAGATTCCAAATTTCAGATTCCAAATTTCAGATTCCAAATTTCAGATTCTAAATTTCAGATTCCAAATTTCAGATTCCAAATTCCAGATTTCAGATTTCAAATGTCAAATGTCCGATATTAAATAAAAAAAAAGCCGCGATGATTTGATTCATTGCGGCTTTTTAATGTGTCAACTTTTGGAAAGTTACAAACTTTCCAAAAGTTTAATTCAACGACGTTAAATTTTAGACCCCTCAGTATAAATGCTTAAAAATCAGCATTTTACACCCAATCAAACTTCTGCCGAAACGTAAACGCATAAGCGCTCGGACCATTATTTTGCAAAAAATCTAAGCGCTCTTTTGCTTCTTCCACCGTCGGAATATGCCCGACGGGAACCCACCAAAGCACCATGTAAAAATCCATCCGATGGAACCAATCGCGCCGACTTTTCATCACTTCCACGTGCCGACCGCTGTAAACGTAGGCTTCAAGCGCCGCAAAACCCTCCCAAACCGACATATTTACCGCCATCTGCGGGTCGTCGTACGCCCGAATATTCGTTGCATCGCCCGACTCATCTTTTAGTCGCCAAAGGAAACCCGCGCTGCCTTCGGCGAGGGCATTTATCTCTTCGAGTTGCGCTTTGAAGCGTTCCATAATTGGGTCGTCAATGTTTTCGCCTTTCATGCGACCAATGTTTAATTCTGCTAACTGCATTTTACATTATTTTATATTATCCTACATTATTTTACATTCTCTGTCTAATTCATCTGCCCAAATAAATCGTTCATCTGCCCAAATAAATCGTTCATCTGCCTAAATAAATCGTTCATCTGCCCAAATAAATCGTTCATCTGCCCAAATAAATCGTTCATCTGCCTAAATAAATCGTTCATCTGCCCAAATAAATGGTAAAATCTGAATAAACATCCTTGTAAAACGCCTTGTCATATCGATAAACATTCGTTAAGGCTAATCGAGTAGCTGGCTTTGGAGCTGACTGATTAGTTAATAGAAAACGGCTATTTCATCCAACGTTTTTCGGTGAATATTTGGCACAAAAACGTCGGCTGCGGGATAGCCGACGGGCAACAACAGAAACGGACGCTCATTGTCGGGACGTTTCAAAACGGTCTTTAAGAAATTCATCGGACTCGGTGTGTGCGTCAATGTGCAGAGTCCCGCGTTGTGGATGGCAGCAATCAAAAAACCACACGCAATACCAACAGATTCTTGAACATAATAATGTTTTTCTTTCTGTAAACCAACGCTTTGAGCAAAAACGACAATCAACCACGGCGCAATGTCTAAAAACGGCTTTTGCCAATCGGTGCCAATTGGCGCGAGGTCTTTGAGCCATTGCTCGGACATTCGGTTGGTGTAACTTTCGTATTCTTCCTTCTCCGCGGCGGCTCGAATGGCCGATTTTACTGAGGGGTCCTCAATTGCGCAGAAAGTCCACGGCTGTTTGTGAGCGCCCGAAGGTGCCGTTGAAGCGGTCAAAATGAGTTGTTCAATGACGGATTTTGGCACGGGTTTGTCCGAAAAATCGCGGATGGTTCGGCGCTTATCTAATTGCAAACAATAATCATTCGTGCGTTGTTGAACGACTTCAATGGGTAATATTTGGGTGTCGTATTTTATGTGTTGGAAGTCGTTGATTAATTTCATTTTTTCTAATTTTAAAACAACAATCGCCAGTAAAACATCGGATTTATCAACGTTTTAACAACACTCGGCGTATATAATAAACTGCGCAATTGTTCTTGCGCGCCCTTTCGGCTTGCTAAAAAATTGAGCGCTTTTGAAATAGTCGTTAAAACAAAATTGTTGCTCAAAAACGGCGACATGATGCGCCCTAATTTTAAGTCATTTTCAATTTTTTTAAACACCTTCACGTCGTATTCTTTCAAAACGGCGGCGCCAAAATCTCCTTTTTCGATGGCAATCGCGGCTTGTTCGGCGGCGAATTTTCCACTAATCATGGCTTGCGGAATGCCGTTGCCCGAAATCAAGTCAATTAAGCCGCCCGCGTCGCCCGCGAGCATATAGCCGTCACCCGAAATTGCGCGTTTTTTAGTCCC
>JAYUKJ010000823.1:0-2461 GCA_043764555.1 Saprospiraceae bacterium | reverse complement strand
AAGAGGCAGCTAAAGAGGCAGTTAAAGAGGCGGCTAAGGCAACAAACCTGAAAGCAATTCATGGTATGCGCAAGTTAGATTTCTCGATTGAAAAAATTGCCGACGTTCTGGAATTGGAACTGGATTATGTTGAAGAATTGGCTAACACACATTAGACATTTAAAATTCTAAGGCATCAAATTAGAAACGGTTTTCAAGGTAAATGCCTTGAAAACCGTTTCTAATTTTGCAAAAAGGGACCCCTCAGTATATGGCGTCTTCCGACATCCCGAAAATCGGGAAACCCTAAAATTTGGTAAAAAAACCTATTTTTACACCTTTTCAAGTAGATAATAAATTTCCCGATTATATTTGGGACTTAAAAAATAGTGATTTATGAAAGTCAACAAACAAAATAATTACAGCGATATTATCCTCATCGGCACGGGCATTATGAGCGCGACGCTCGGCACTTTTATCAAAAAACTCGCGCCACATTGGTCGATAAACGTCTTTGAACGGATGAATAAAGTGGCGATGGAGTCGTCCGAAGCGTGGAACAATGCGGGGACGGGACACTCGGCTTTTTGCGAACTCAACTACACGACCGAGCGTGAAGACGGTTCGGTGGACATCAAAAAAGCCATTAAAATTGCCGAATCTTTTGAAATTTCTAAGGAATTTTGGTCCACTTTGGCGACGGAAGGCATCATCAATCCGTCTGAAATTATCCAACATACGCCGCATATCAGCTTTGTTTGGGGGGATAAAAATTGCACTTTTTTGCAAAAAAGATACGCCGCGATGTCCGTGCATCCGTTGTTCAAAGGCATGGAATTTTCAGACGATTTTGCAACGCTTCAATCGTGGATGCCCTTGGTGATGGAGGGTCGAGACCCCTCAGTAAAAGTCGCGGGAACGCGGATGGACATTGGCACCGACGTCAATTTTGGCACTTTGTCGCGCGCTATGATGGACTTTTTGCAACAAGATGAGACCGTCGAGTTGCGGTTGCACCACGAAGTAGAGGACATAAAACGCCGCAAAGATGGCTTGTGGGAATTGACAATCAAGGACTTAGAAACGGACGAAGAACGGGTCTATTCCGCGCAATTTGTCTTCATCGGCGCGGGCGGCGGCTCGTTGCCGTTGCTCGAAAAAGCGGATATTCCCGAAGGAAATGGCTACGGCGGGTTCCCGATTAGTGGGCAATGGTTGGTTTGCAACAACGCCGAAGTGATTGCGCGACACGATGCAAAAGTGTATGGAAAAGCGAACGTAGGCTCGCCGCCGATGTCGGTTCCGCATCTGGACACACGCTTGATTGAGGGCAAAAATGCGCTACTTTTCGGACCTTTCGCGGGGTTTTCGACCAAATTTCTGAAACATGGCTCTTTTATGGATTTGCCTTTGTCCGTCAAATGGGGCAATATTGTGCCGTTGGTCTCGGCGGGTGTGCGCAATATTCCATTGACAAAATATTTAATAAGTCAAGTGACGCAATCCTCGGACGACCGTATGGAAGCCTTGTTGGAATATTTTCCAAATGCCCACAAAGAAGATTGGAAATTGCAGGATGCAGGGCAGCGCGTACAGGTTATTAAAAAAGACGAAGAAGAAGGGGGTGTTTTGGAATTTGGCACCGAAGTCGTCTATGCGAGTGATGGGTCGTTGGCGACACTTTTGGGCGCGTCGCCTGGTGCATCAACGTCGGTTTCGATTATGATTGACGTCTTGAATAAATGTTTTCCCGAATTGTGCGCAACCGAGCAATGGCAAACCGAATTTAAAAAACTCATTCCGTCTTACGGTTTCTCTTTAGCAAAAGACGGCGATTTGTGCGCTAAAACACGGGCGCGAACGTCGGAAATTTTAAAATTAACGGCTTAATACTGAGGGCCACTTTTTTATTTAAAAATGCTTGCATTATTCTTACTTTTGTTTAATTTCGTAAAAAAAATAGCGCAATGAAAAAAATAATAGAAACAGCCACAATGACCGTCGAAGCATACATTGCCTTCGAGGAGAAGTCGGAAACTCGACATGAATTTATTAACGGACAACTCTATGAAATGGCAGGGACAACCGACTCTCACAACGATATTTGCTTCAATATTACCGCAATAATGAAGCAATTAATTCGCTTTACCGCTTTCCGTGCTTATATGGAAAACGTCAAAGTGAGCATCAAACACGATAAGGATTACACTTATCCTGATATTTTCGTTACTGATGAACGCGATGTGAATTCGCCGCTTATCAAACGTCACCCCTCAGTAATTGTCGAAGTTTTGAGCGACGGTACGCGGGTTTATGACAAAACGGACAAGTTTATTCGCTATCAAAAAATTGAATCATTGCGTCATTATTTGACCGTTGAACCCGAAAAGACGCTTGTTGAATGTTACACAAAACAAGCGGATGGTTCGTGGGAAGTCGAAACATTTATTAGTATTTCGGAGACTATTTCACTGCCTGCTTT
>JAYUKJ010000822.1:0-2475 GCA_043764555.1 Saprospiraceae bacterium | reverse complement strand
GGGATAAACGGAAAGTACTTTGGGGTTGACCACCAGCGCGCGCACCTTGCTTTCCAGCTAACTGCCTTGTGTAGGTTCGAATCCTACCCTTACAGCATTTTTTTTTAGAACCGACCGTGCGTCGGGCAATCCGCGAAAGGGCAAGAGCCATTTTCGCGGATTTTTTTATGCCCGAACTTGCGTTGAATGCGTCGCACACTTAACCATTTTACAAAAGAGGGACCCCTCAGTATAAAAGCGCTTTTCCCCTCATTTCAAGTTAAAAAATATTTTAGAATACATCTCTTTGGAAACGAATAACCTAAAGAAATGTCTTTTATTTGCTCCGTCAAAACGGAAACGTCTTTGACTGTATGCTATTCATTATCTATTTACTATTAAAACAATCTTAACAGTATGAAAGCGAAATTTTTGCTCCTGCCCGTTCTCCTTTTTCTTATTACTTTTAGCGTTAATGCCCAACAAGAATACGTTTGGGAAAAATACAAAATGGGTATCACGCTGCCCAATGATTTCAAAGTCATTACGAATACCGACGATGAATTTGAGTGCGACGGCGACGGAATGCACCTGTATATCTACATCTACGAAGACGAAAAAGTGGATTTCAAAGACATGGTGCGCGAAACGAGAGAGATTTCTAAAAAACTCAAGTTTGACGTGACCGACGAACTGCATAACTTCAAAGACGACGATGGTTTTGAAGGGCGCTACGTTTTAGGCATGAAAGACGGTCGCCAAGTCATGCTTTGTGGTATGATAAACACAAAATCAGCCGCCAATTTTTGGGTCGTGATTGAGTTTGAAGACGGCGACCACACGGCAGAAGATGAAGGTTTGACCATTCTGCACAGTATCGCGCAGCACTAAAAATGTCTGACTGGTATTGGTAGGACCCCTCAGTATAAAAGCCGTTTTTCGCTCATTTGTGCGTGAAAAACGGCTTTTGTCTTTTTTACTTTTTGGCAATTGTTTGAATTAGCTATTTTCGGCTTTTATTTTTCTGTCCACTTCGTAAACTATTGATTTTCAAAAATTTAAACCAATCATCATGTTTAAAATGAAATTATTCACTGTTCTATTCGTATTGATTGCGACCACCTTCGGCATGGCTCAAAACGCAACAGAGCGCAAGGCAATCGGCAATCTCTTGGTCGAAAATGTTCCGACAATTCCTGCTTCAACGTCCGAAGTTTGGGAGCAATACCAAAACATTCGCCAAGCGGGTTTTGCCGATTGGGATGCTTCGGGCAACGGCATTTACGTTGCCACGCGGTTTGGTGATGTGAACCAAATTCACCATGTCAAAAAAGCGGGTAATTATCGGGAGCAAATCACGTTTTTCAAAGAGCCGCTCGGCAGTGTTTCGACGTGTCCTGATGCGAGCCGCGACGGTTTTCTCTATGCCCGTGACAACGGCGGCAATGAGCAGTTTCAAATCTATTTTTTTGATAGAAAAAAGGGTAATTCCACACTTTTGACCGACGGGAAAAGCCGAAACGGTGGTTATCGTTGGAACAAAACGGGCGACAAAATCGCTTATAATTCCTTTAAACGCAACGGAAAAGACGGTGATTTTTACGTTCAAACCATCGGCGGCGAAGCGAAAATGATTTTAGAAAACAAAGGTGGCGGTTGGGGAATCGCCGATTGGAGTGCCGACGACAACACGATGATTGTCGGCAATTATATCAGTGCCAACGAAACAAAAATGTACAAATTGGACGTGAAATCGGGCGGTTTGGAGCAAATAAACGTTTCTGATAAGCAAATCTCTTATTCAAACGCTAAATTCACAAGCGATGGCAAAGGCATTTTTGTCTTATCAGACGAAGGTGTGGAGTTCAAAAGTTTGAATTTTTACGATTTTGCAACGCGCAAAATTTCCAAAATTGCGGAAATGAACGGCGACATCGAAGATACGGATTTGTCGGCCGATGGCTCGACGCTCGCGTTTTCGGTCAACGAAGGTGGCTACTACAAAGTCTATTTGTTGGATACAAAAACGTTGAAATACAGACCGCTCGCCAATGTGCCAAAAGGCGTCGTCGGTGGACTCGATTTCAACAAAGACAGCCGCCGTTTGGCTTTGACAATCACGACGCCCACGACGCCCGCCGACGTTTACATCGTGGACACAAAAGCGGCGGACAAGCTGGAACGGTGGACATTTTCGGAAGTCGGCGGCTTGAATACAGCTAATTTTGTGGACTGCCAATTGATTGAATTTCCAAGTTTTGACAAAGACGAACGGACGGGCAAAACGCGCATGATTCCCGCATTTTTGTACTTACCGAAAGGAAAAACAGGCAAAGTTCCCGTCGTTATCGAAATTCACGGTGGACCAGAAGGGCAGTATTTCCCCAATTTTTCGGCGCGTCGGCAGTATTGGGCAAACGAATTGGGCGTGGCGGTGCTTGTGCCAAACGTCCGTGGTTCGTCGGGTTATGGCAAGACGTATTTGAAATTGGACAA
>JAYUKJ010000821.1:0-2483 GCA_043764555.1 Saprospiraceae bacterium | reverse complement strand
TTAATAAACCCTTTGACTTGATTTCTATTTCTGAATTCCGTTGCTTCTTTATGCGTTTTGAAACCGCCGAGCATGACCCGAAATGTTTCAATCGTCTCGGAACCGCCTGCTACTAAAAATACTTTCATCTTACCGTCGAATTGCGTTTTCACCAATTTTCCCATGCGGTCGGCATTCTCTTTTTTGGCAAAATTGCCCACTTGAATCGTGAAATTTCCTTGCGTAATGCTCGCCGCCGATGCCTTCGTGCTGCTCGCAGTTGACGCGTTGTTGACGGTAACGGCGCGCGCAACGGCGGTCGTTGAAGCGTTGAAATTAGCTGGTTTTTCTACTTTAGTCACCGACCGATTTGTTGTGGTCGCCGCGTTGAAGTTGGCTGGTTTTTCGACCTTTGTCACCGACCGATTTGCGGACACTGTATTATAACTCCTTGGTATATCAGTTGCTTTTGACGGCTTTACATTGCTGCTAGTTGGCGGCGGCGCAGCGCCAAAAGTGGGCGCTCTAAACGTCACTTTATCCGTTGGTTTGGCCGCGTTGTTAGCCGCATTATTGGCAACCGCTGGCGCTACATTCGGACTAACAGGACGTGTTGTTGCAACAATTGGTGCGGCAACAATTGTGGGTTTTTCCACGAATTTTGCGGGCAAAATGGCATTTTTCACGCTTGGTTTTGCCACAATGTCAAAATCTGGTGCATAGCCCGCTTTGACGGGTTCAACGGTTGGTTTTGCGAATTTCTTACGGTTCTTCTTCGTGTCGTATTGTGCCAATATAGCGGTCAATTTCGACCCCGACATCGACTCTTCAAAGCGCGCAACTTGCTTGCCTTTCGAGTTTAAAACGATGATGGTTGGCAGCAATTTGACGTTGTATTGTGCCTTCAAATCGTAGCCGTCAAATGTCTCAATATTGATGCGAACGGGGACGTAACTGCCGTTCATGCGCTCAATTACTGAGGGGTCCGTGAAGGTGTATTTTTCCATCAATTTACACGGCGAACAATAGTCGGCCCAAAAATCGAGAAAAACGAGTTTGCCTTCAACCGCAGCACGGTCGATGGCGGCGCGGACATTGTCGTTGATAAAATTAACTTCTTCGGCGAAAGTGGGAAGCGATAAAAGCGCAAAAAATGCGATGCTTAAAAATCGGCGGCAGTATGTTGTCATGCGAGCAAAAGGTTGAGGATTATAAACTTTAGATGCGGTTTTTTTGACTAAATGCTAAAATGCGCGGCTGCCGAAAAAGGATAAAAATGCACATGATTTTTGCAACGCCATGTTAAATATGTCTTCTACCTTTTTTCAGTAATTTACCTTATAGTCACTTTTAGTAATTCAAAAACGATACCATAAATAGTTAATGTATAGAATTTACGCAAGTATAAGTGTTAGATTTGGAAGTGAATAGCGCGTATAATTGCTTAGTGAAACGCTCACAATGTAAGATTTTACGTATATTTTAAATTTATTTGCGTAAAAAAGCGAAAAATACTGAGGGGGCTTTAAAGACATTTAGCGCGTCAAGTTTTAATTATTTTATCGGTCGAGAAAGTGAAAACTATCTTTAATAGCGGTGGTTTAGTCGAAAAAGCGTAACGTTGCCCGATTGTTTATGGTCTTAAAAGTGTTTCTTTGAGCGACACGTTATACACGTCTCTATTCTAACAAAAAAGTCTTCTCAAAATTATAAGCGCGTATGAAAAATAGAATTACGGCGGCAATGTTGTCGCTTTGCTTGGGCATATTTGGCGTCCAATTTTTTTACACAAATCGGACGGGTTTGGGTATATTTATGGTCATGTTGACGACCGTCATGAAGGCACCGCAGTTGGCGGCTTTTATCGGTTTGATTGGTTTTATCCAATTTTTAACGATGTCAAACGAGGATTTTGATAAAAAATATAATTTCAAAAAGTGGCGCAAGGGTGAAGAAGAACGCCGTGCTTCGGACGACCTACGCCGCCGCGAACAGGAAAGCTACGACCGCGACCGCCGTGCCGAAGCGATGAATCGCAACAGCCGTGAAAATCGAGACGCACGCGAACGCATGAATCCGACGGTGCCAAATCCGCAAAAAACGCAATCTTCGACGGCGCAAAAAGAAGCATTGAAGCAATCGGGTTTGAAAAAATATAAAGAATACGACTACTCTGGCGCGATTGAAGATTTCGGCAAAGCGCTCGCGGCAGACCCCAAAGACGTGGCAGTTCATTGGAATTTGACGTGCTTGTATTCGCTCACCGAGCAAAAAGAATTGGCATTTTATCACCTCCAAAAAGCCGTTGAATTGGGCTTTACGGACTTTGAAAAGGTGAAAAGTCACGAGGCTTTGGCCTATTTGCGCGTGCAACCCGAGTTTGATACGTTTTCGAGAAGCGGTTTTAAATTATCGGAAGACATGGAACATTCTGATATTTTGCAACAATTGAAAGACTTGTCGATGCGGCGTGAAAAGGGTTTGTTGAGCGAAAAAGAATTCGC
>JAYUKJ010000820.1:0-2492 GCA_043764555.1 Saprospiraceae bacterium | reverse complement strand
TGAACAAAGTCAACTGCCCAATCTTCTCTTCAAGCGTCATTTTGCTTAAAACCGAGTCCGCTTTTCGGTCAAAAACGTCTTTATACTGAGGGGGTGCTTTTTCGATTTTACCCGCCGCTTTTTTACCCTTCGAGCTTTGCCCAAAGAGCGTAAAAGCACTTGCAAGCAATAAAAATAGTATATTTAATTTCTTGAATTTCATTAAAATAGCTTTATTTAAAATTTTATGTTTTAAATTAATGGTAACGCGAAAACCCTTAAAAACGGGTGAAATACTGAGGGGTATCTCACCCGTTTTATTTTGTATCACGGACTTCAGTCCGTGAATTTTCACACATTCACGGACTGAAGTCCGTGATACGAATTACTTATCCAACCAACCGCCTTTAAATCCTGCCTTCTTCAAACCTGCCACGATATAAGGATTTTTACGCATCAATTGCCACACAAACGCCGAACGGTGATTTTCGATTTGAATGATAATCGGACCTTGGTCAATGCCTAAATAATCGCGGTCAATCCATCCACTTTCAGTGTAATTCGGGTTAGAATTGTCTCTCGAATAAAAAGTATAAGTCAGATTATAGGCGTCTTTGAAGCCATATTCCGTGATTAATGGCGTGTTATAATATTTATTCCACATATTTTCGAGCGCAGGAATGCACACTTCGGGCGCGAAAGGAATCGAACCCGCAACCGCCGTCGGGGCAATTGTCCCATCGTCAATAATTTGCATAGATGCTGCCCCGCGAGCGCGGTAAGGCAGAAATTGAAAGTCTTTGCCGTTGCGTTTAACGAGCGTGTCATTCGGTCCATCGCAAGCCGTTAAGCCCCATTCGTTGGCACTGTAATTCTTAAATTTTTGAGGGTTTTCGATGCAATAAGCGCGATTTGCAAGGGTTGCGCGGCGCGAATTTTCAAAATAATCAATGCCCTTTTGCTTCATGTACGGATCTTGGATGCCCTTAAAATCAACGTACATTTGGCTGTATTGATGCCCAAAAAGTGGGTCAAAATTGACGTGTTCTTGTCCTTTAAAAGTCGTCCATTCGTAGGGTTTGCACCACCGTTCCCATGCGTCGGCGGGAATCGGGTGCGTCGGCGAACCGATTGCCATAATCAGTAACACCATCGCTTCGTTGTAGCCAATCCATTCCGCAGTCAAAAAACCGCGTTCGGGACTGTAACCCATTGAAAGGTTATTATTTTTTGTAAGAAAAAAAGACCAGTCCACACGACGGTATAATTTCTCCGATAATTCATGGATTTCACGCTCAATTGGGTCATTTTCGGTGTCAAAATACGACATTACAGACAAAATACCCGCCATCAACAAACCCGTATCAATTGAAGACAACTCAATTTCTTGGAACCGCAACGACTTTTCATGGTCGAGAAAATGATAATAAAAACCCTTGTAACCACTCACACCCGTTTTGCCGTCGCCCTGCGGCATTGCCCACAAAGCTCGCAGCGTTTTGACCGTCCGTTCTGCCGCTTGCGCCCGTGTGACGTAGCCGCGTTCCGAGCCGATGCAATACGCCGTCAAGCCGAAACCCGTTGCCGCGATGCTCGTAAAATTGCGCTGAGGATGTCTATCAGGCACTTGATAATTGGCGTCAATCAAATCCCAAAACCAGCGAAACGTGCGCCGTTCGAGTTCATCAAGTGAAAATTTTGGATTCTCTTTTGGCACAACAGCGCGTGTCGAAAGCGACGATTTTTGGTCGCAACCGAATATTGGTATTAGAAAAAGAAAGGGAATGAGTAGTCGTTTAAATTTCATAGAGACGTGTTTTAAACACATTTTTTTAACGTATTTTTTTTAACACATAGGCACATAGGACACATAGTTTTTTCTTCATAAAATATTTATAATCAAGTATTTACAAGCGAGAATACCCCTCAGTATAAAAGCTATTTTTACAAAATTTTACGTCAAAAAAAAAGAAAAAACTATGTGTCCTATGTACCCATGTGTTAAAAAAATACGTTAAAAAAAATGTTAAAAATGTGTTGAAAAATTAAATATGTTATTCCTTCACAAACTTGCTATTGGCCACCAAACCCTTGTCGCCAAAAGCTGAAATAACGTACATTCCTTTGTCCAAACCATCAAGCGAAACCGCGAAATTATCGGCATTATTCAATGCGACAACCTTCACTTTTTGACCCAACATATTAGTAATTTCCAAACGACGTACCCCCTCAGTATTTTGAACAAAAAGTACGTTTACTGCAGGATTTGGATAGACATTCAAGCGTTCAACCTTCACCGACTCAAAAATACCGACGCGACCGCAAGAACCCGGTCCAATGACGATGTCATCCACGTAAGACGTTTGAATCGTCGTTGCCAACGGCAATAACAAATCAATAAACATTGTCAAGCGTGTAAAGCCTTCTTTTCCCGTCAAAACGGGCGTACCTTTGCCCGTGAAATTGATGGTAATTTCTTCCCATTCGTTCACTTTTGTATTCGCAACAGCCAC
>JAYUKJ010000819.1:0-8441 GCA_043764555.1 Saprospiraceae bacterium | reverse complement strand
ATTTTCTAAAAACTTCACGTGCTTGGTCGGAATTCTCGGCTGTGAAGTTATAATTTCCAAAGCAAAGTCTATTTTTTCTTAGATTTTACTGTTTGTTGAGTTGTAAAACTCAAGGAAATACGTTTTATACAAAACGACTTTTCTAAAATTACTCATAAAATTGTTATTTACTGAGAACTGATATAAAGTACTTAAAATACTTGATAATCAGTGATTTATAAAGTACAAATTTATATATTTTATTGCTTAAGAAACGCCTTTAATTATCAAAGAAATCTTCCAAAAGTCTTTAAGATTGCTTAGTGATTCAGATGTAAACCTAAAATTGCATTTTCAAGCATCTAATCACCGCCTAAAATCAATATTTAGACCTATTTTTAGTAAAAATACAAATCTTAAATCATTGATTATCAACAACTTAAATACTTCATATCAGTTTTCAGTATTTAAAATTTTTAAAAAAATGTATTGAGAACTTTATCTCAACTTCGAGGGCAAAGATATAGCAATGTTGATTAATTAGTCAACTTTTTTAAATTTATTTCTACTTTTTTTATAGGCTCGCGCTAAGCCTTCCTAACTTCTTATAAATCAACCACTTATACCAAAAACGCACGGCTTCCCGTGAAGGCGGGACAGGCAGTGCGCTTTTTCAAAAGCGACACGTACTATTCACGGCGTCTTTGCCGCGCGTTTTATATCTTTAAACTATTGATACTCATTTATTTATGCTAAAATATTGAGCAATAGCTTTCAGACATAAGTTGGACACCCCCTCAGTATAAAACGGCAACAGCCTTGAAAACCGACGTTTTCAAGGCTGTTTGTTCAAATAGACACCAATTTTAATTGCAACCCTAAGCCTTCAATAACCCGTAAAAACGTGGACAATTGCACATCAATTTTTCCATTTTCTATTCTTGAAATGACTTCTTTTTTCATATCGGCACGTTCGGCAAGTTGCGTTTGCGTCATTTTTGCTTTTTTTCGTTCTTCTTTAAGCATTTCGCAGATGTAATACGCCTTTGCACGGGCGTGGAATTCGTCCCGTTTTGGTGTTCCAGTGCTGCCGTATTTGAGATTCAATAAATCTTCAAATGTTCCTATATTTTTAACTTCCATGATTTTATGTATTTTAAGGATATTGAATAGATACTTTTAAAGCCCGTTTTCTTCAAGATATTCTTTCTTAATTTTTTCGGCGATACTCACCGCTTTACTGTAATCCTTTTTGTCTTTTTTGATAAAACCATTACCCAAAATCACCACATTGCCGCCTTCAATGAGTGAGCTACTTTCAAAGAAAAACAAGATTCTGTATTCATCATTTCTTACAGATACGCGAATTTCGTAGATGCCATTGCTGTTTTCAATGTATTTCACGTGACTTTGGGGAACAAACTGTTGAGTTGACAAAATTTCTAAAGCGAAGTCAATTTTCTCTTGAACTTTGATGTTTACCTTATTGTAGAATTCTAAGAAATATGTTTTATAAAAAATGATTTGGCGAATACTATTCATAATCAATTGTTTTTGAGACTTAATAAATAATCGTTTTAGTATCAATTAAGGATTATAAATTTAGTTTCAATCATGGAACAAAGATAAATAAAAGTTGACTAATTAAGCAACTTTTTACCCATCTATTTTTCAAAAATGTTTTGACCACTTACCGACGCGCGTTAGCTGCTGCGCGCTTCCCTCCGTTCTAATCCCTTTTAAATCAAGCATTTACGCGAAGTTTGAAATCGAAATGTTCTATTAATCATGTCGCTGATGCCTTGGAAGGACCCCTCAGTATAAACGCCGATTTTCGCTCAAAAAGAGCGAAAATCGGCGTTTATACTGAGGGGTCCCCTTTTTTTTTACAGAATGATAAAAAGCATCACGGGCGAATCAAAAACCCATACATCATTGGGTCGTCGTTCAGGGTTTCGTAATCAATGCCGTTTTCCTTCATCCTGTGTATCATTGGCGCGTAGTCTTTCGTTTCCTTAAATTCGATGCCGACGAGCGCGGGACCAGAACTGCGGCTGTTTTTCTTAACGTATTCAAAATGCGTAATATCGTCGGTTTCGCCCAAAACATTCGTCAAAAATTCGCGCAAAGCACCCGCTCGTTGCGGAAATTTGATGATAAAATAATGCTTCAAACCTTCGTACAAAAGGCTGCGTTCTTTGATTTCTTCCGTCCGCGTGATGTCGTTGTTGCCGCCGCTAATGACGACGACCACGTTTTTTCCTTTGATTTTTTCGCGATAAAAATCCAACGCCGTAATCGTAATTGCGCCCGCGGGTTCCGCCACAATCGCTTCTTCGTTGTACAATTCAAGAATCGTCGTGCAGATTTTTCCTTCGGGAACGAGGATAATGTCGTCCAAAACTTGTTGACAAATTTCAAAGTTTAAGTCCCCTACCCTTTTCACCGCAACGCCATCCACAAAGTTGTCAATTTTATCAAGTGTAACGATTTTTCCTTGTTTCAAACTCTCGTACATACTCGGCGAACCGACGGCTTCGACGCCAATAATCTTCGTTTTGGGCGATACTTGCTTGAAAAAACTGCCCAAACCAGCCGATAATCCGCCGCCGCCGATGGCCACAAAGACGTAATCAATCGCCACATCGCAGTCTTCCAAAATCTCTAAACCGACCGTCGCTTGTCCTTCGATCACTTTTTCGTCGTCGAACGGATGAATAAAAACCTTCTTGTGTTCTTCACAATACGCCTTTGCCGCCTGCGAAGAAGCGTCGAAAGTGTCGCCCGTCAAGACAATTTCCACGTTTTCACGCCCAAAAAACTGCACTTTCATCGTCTTTTGCTTGGGCGTTGTCGATGGCATAAAAATCTTTCCTTTCACGCCCAACAATCGGCAAGCCAAGGCCACACCTTGCGCATGATTGCCCGCCGACGCGCAAACGACGCCTTTGTCGAGTTCTTCTTGTGCCAAAAACGACATCTTATTGTACGCCCCGCGAATTTTGTACGACCGAACGACTTGCAAATCTTCTCGCTTGAAAAAAATATTGCAAGCGTATTTTTCCGACCAATTCAGATTGTGCATCAAAGGCGTGTGCATCGCCACTGATTTCAGGCGCACTTTGGCTTTATAAACGTTCTCGACCGTGACAAGCTGCGTTGCGATTGTGAGTGGAACGGCGATTTTATTGGACATTTTTTGGTGTGTTTTAAATTTTCTGAAAGGCAAAAGTAGGGTTAAATTAACGAATAATTAAACGTCGGCGGGGTTTAAAACCTCGCCGACGTTGGTATATCCAAATTTGGATAATCAGTGATAACACCATCAACGCCCCAACGTTTTAAACGTTCCACATCCGCTTTTTCGTTCACCGTCCACGTCATTATTTTAACGCCTTTTTTGTGCGCATTTTCCACCGTTCGAACCGTAATATTTTTGTAATATGGACTATAAATTGCGGGTAAAAATCCCAATCGGCGGCGGCTCTCGGCAAAGGTTTCGCGTTTTTCAGTTAAAAAAGCGAGGGATATTTTCGGCATTTTTCGACGCATTGCCCTCAAAAAAACGGGGTCAAAACTGGAGACATAGAACCGATTTTTAGGCAATATACTGAGGGGTCCTTCGAGCAATTTGCAAAAAATGGACGGCGTTGGCACGAGCCTTCCGTACCATTTCGGGTGGCTTTTTACTTCAATATTCCAAAATGGAAAAGGTAGTTTTCGAGCTTCGCAAAATTGATTGACGCCCTTAATCAATTCATAAAGCGTTGGTTTCACGGACTTTACCGGCTGTTGCGTTGGAAAACGGGCGTTGCCACGGTTGCCGCAATCGAAGGTTTGAATCTCCGCAACAGTCATATTTTTCAACAAAAGGGACCCCTCAGTATAAACGGGTTTTCCGTCGAAAAAAGAGCAAATCGAGCGCGACATATACGGCTCATGCGAGACGACAATCTGTTGGTCTTTGGAAACGCAGACGTCAATTTCTAATCCGTCGGCGCCTAATTCGACGGCGCGACAGCAACTCTCAATGGTGTTTTCGGGCAAATAACCCCGCGCGCCGCGATGCCCTTGAATGATGAATTTTTTAGGAAAAATCATATATAATCATTATACCATGGTTTGCCATTCTTTGGGTTTAAAAGCCGCGTCGTTGGCAATTTTTACGGATTTCCCACTTGGCTTAATGACGTAAAAACCTTTGCGTTTGGCATACGTTTCTACCTCTTGCGAAATTATCATCGTCGCAATGGCACCCAATAAAATTTTGCCTTCCGTTCCCCTCGGCGGTGACGTAATGCATTTGTCGAGCCGCGCCAAATGGTCGTCAACGTCGTCTTTTTTCAAATGATTTTTGACCTCAACCACGATTGCGTATATCGTATTGTACAATAAAATATCTATTTCGTACAAAAAGCCGCCTTTTCCGTCTTCCTCCACGTAATGTGTCGTCATACTGCGCAACTCGATACCGCGTTCGCCGAACATTTCGCGAATGCGTTCTTTCGTTTGCGCTTCGGCGTACAGACCGAGAACATCGCTTAAATCGCCGAGTCTTCGACCCAACTCTCGCGAAAATCTTTTGAATTCCTTATCGCGTGCCAATTTCTCAGCTTCAAGTTTTTCGGTAAACTCAACACGTTCAAGTTCGCGTTGTTTTTCGCTCTCGGCGAATAACTGGAAGATGTTTTCTAACGTTATTTCCATAATATGAATCATTTTAGGCAACAAAAGTAATAATTTCCCTATGAATATTGACACTAAGTTTCGTTATTTATTTTCTTCTACAAGTAAAAAAAAATAAGTTTCCCCATCAAAATGGGGGTCAATACCTTTTGAACTGTCTTGACACTAAATTCAATTTCAATTCATCTTAAAACAAGCTAACGACATGAAAAAGTGCCTATTTTTACTCTGGTTCTCCATGAATTCAGTATTTATTTTTGGTCAAAATAACCAAGATAAAAGCCTTGAACGCACCGATTTAAAAGATTTTACGAAGGTGGCAATCGAATTACCCGCCAATGTTTACATCCGTCAAGCCGACAGTTTTCGCTGCCAAATTAATGGCGCCCGCCGCGGTTTGGAGGGTGTGAAAGCCGAAGTCCAAAACGGCGAATTGCGCATTTATCACCACGATAAGCACAATTGGTTCGGCAGTATTGAACGCATTATCGTGACAATCGAAGCGCCAAATTTTGAAAGATTGGATTTTTCAGGCGTTGGAAAAATGGTCGTTGAAAATAAATTGACGGGCGAAAACCTACGAATCGAAGTCAATGGACCCGCCGAAATGACGCTCGACAGTGTTGATTATCAACATATTAGCGTTGAGTTAAACGGTGTTGGTGTCATTTCAATCGGTGGAAGAGCCGTATCAACAACCCTGCAAATGAACGGTACGGGGTGGATTGACGCCTATCATCTGTGGACGGAAACGGCGGACTGCGAAACGAGCGGCATCGGTAACATTAGCTGCAACGCACGCGATGAATTAATCGCCCGCGTGTCGGGTATCGGCGGCATTCGGTACCGAGGCGTGCCAAAAAACTTGCGCAAATCGGTGAGTGGCATCGGCAGAGTTGTGAATCGGAATTAAATTTCAAGTTTCAGATTCAAAATTCAAAATTTCAAATTTCAAAGCATCGTTGAAATTTGAAATGTGAAATGTGGAATGTGGAATTTGAAATAAAGAAAAAGCCTCATCAGTTTCTCGAAAACTGATGAGGCTTTTTCAATTAAATGACGCGCGTTCAGTAAGTGTGGATTAGATTTGTGCGGCATTTGAGGCGGTCAAAAAAATATTTTTACCATTTTTGTACGCATTCAACATAGACCACAGATTGGACTGATGTGGCTGATTCACACTGATTTTTCGAGGCATAAACGTAAAAAATCAGTGCAAATCAGTCGAATCTGCTCAATCTGCGGTCTATATCGTGCAAAGTATGTAGTAATATTATCATTTTTACTAAAATATAATACATTGAAAAATACAATTCTATTCACTTTATTCATGGCTGCAACCGTTGTGTTAAGCAATTGCGACAGCGACAACAACACCTACAAACAAGGCAAAATTTTGTACGGCCGCTACTGCGCAAATTGCCACATGGAAGACGGCAGTGGTTTGAAAGGCTTAATCCCGCCACTCGCAAAATCGGATTATTTATTGGCTCATCGCGCCGAATTGCCGTGCATTTTACTGAGGGGTCAAAAAGGAAAAATCGTCGTGAACGGCGTCGAATACGGCAACCAAGAAATGTTGCCCGTCAAACGCTTAACGGGCGACCCGTTGACCGATTTTGAAATGGCAAACATCCTGAATTACGTCTCAACATCGATGGGCAATAACGAAAAAATCTGGACAATCGACGAAATCCGAGAAGGCTTGAAGGCTTGTCCATAATTTTATTCCAAATTCCAAATTTCAGATTCCAAATTCCAGATTCCAAATTTCAAATTTCAAATTTCAAATTTCAAATTCCAAATTTCAAATTCCAAATTCCAGATTCCAAAGATTCCAGAAATTTGGAATCTGGAATCTTTGGAATCTGAAATTTGGAATCTTTGGAATCTTTGGAATTTGGAATCTTTGGAATCTTTGGAATTATAGTTTTTTTATACCCTATAATTTGGCTACCCGATTCAACGTTTATAGCTTTGACTCTCTTTTAACTATAATTTTTTAAAATAAAAAACGCTCTACCGAACGGCATTCATATGAAAAAAATAACAACTATCTTAACTTTTACTCTCCTTCTTTTATCGGCGCAATTGATGGCTCAATCCACGGGCGATTTCTACGATGTGGCGTCAATTCACGACTTGAAAATCACTTTTAGTCAAAAAAACTGGATAAATTCATTAGATTCTAACCGAATTAATGGCGACGAAATGCTCGTTGGAACGGTAACAATTGACGGGTCAACCTACGCAAATTGTGGTATTTCTTACGCCAAAAGTCCGACTTATCAGACCGCAAGTTTGCACAATCCGTGGTTGATTCGCTTAAATTTAATCGATAAAAAACAGGCGCACCAAGGCTATAAAACCCTCATGATTTCGCAGGCTTTGCGCGACCCTTCGCTCGTGCGGGAGGTTTTAGGTTACGAAATTATGCGGAAATATATTCCCGCTCAACGCGCAAACTACGTCAATATGACCGTCAACAACGTCAATAAAGGCGTTTATGTCAACATAGAAGCCATCGACGAGCCTTTTTTGCAGCGCAACTTCAATTATACTGAGGGGTCCCTTTTTCGCTGCGTTCCCGATGTCCGCACGACGCCTTTACCCGATTGCAGCGGCACTAATTTTGGCGCTTTGAGATATGAAACAAATGCCAAGTGTTATCTCCGCAATTTCGAGATGCAATCCAAAGATGGTTGGGACGATTTGATTGAATTGACGCGCTATTTGCAAAACGACTCGGAGCGCATCGGACGCGTGATGCACCTTGACCGCGCGTTGTGGTTTTTGGCTTTGCAAAACGTAACGGTCAACTTGAACAGTTACGCAGGACAATTTAGCGGAAATTATTATTTGTACCGCGATGCAAACGGTCAATTCAATTTTATGCCGACCGAAATGAACCTCAATTTCGGCAGTTTTAAAAATGTCGATGGCAACTCCGACCTCGATTTTGACGGCTTACTCATGCTTGACCCGATGTTGCAATTGAACAATTCTACAAAGCCGTTGATTTCACAAATCCTTAAAAATCAAGATAATAGAAAGATTTATTTTTCTCATATTCGCCAAATCCTAAGCGATTGGTTCGACAATGACGCCTACAAAACCCGCGCGGAAACACTGCAAAGGTTAATTGCAAAAAGCTACGATACCACCGCTGAGAAGCCTTACGACGTGGTTGATTTTCAACGCAGTTTGTTGGAAACGGTGGGAAAAGTAACGAAAATTCCGGGCATCGTGGAGTTGATGTCGAAGCGCGCAAAATTCTTGAAAAAATACCCCGATTTGCTCAATGTGCCGCCCAAAGTGTCGGATATTAATTTCAGCAATCGCCAAAAATTCGTTGCCAAAACGGTAACAGAATTCAGAATTAAAGCGAAAGTAGATAATTTTCCCCGCCGTGTGCGCCTATTTTATCGTCCCGTCGGCGCCGCAACGGCGTTTACGGAAGTCCAAATGTTCGACGATGGCAAAAGTCACGACGTGGAAGCGGGTGATAAAATCTTCGGCGTCGCCATTCTGCCCAAAGGTTTTGACGCCATTGAATACTATATTATGGCGGAAAGCGCGGGCGCAATTAGCTTTGAACCCGCTAATTATTTCAATCAATTGAGAAAAATTAGTTTGGCAGAATTGAATAAATAGTTATGAATAGATAGTTATGAATAGATAGTTATGAATAAATAGTTATGAATAAATAGTTATGAATAAATAGTTATGAATAAATAGTTATGAATAAATAGTTATGAATAAATAGTTATGAATAA
>JAYUKJ010000818.1:0-2503 GCA_043764555.1 Saprospiraceae bacterium | reverse complement strand
TAAGTGCGACGAACCCGCATACTTAAAAATAAACGCATAACATGCGGTATAAATTTGAATTGACATTTCGTAATGCCAGACATTTTGCTCAATATTGCGCCAACGAAGGTTTCGACTTTCATGGGTAAAACTGTTTAATTTTGTGATGTGAGCATCCAAAGTTACTGCTTTTACCTTTTTTTTTACTTTTTTTTAACGAACCATTGGCTATACGGTAGGTAAAAAATATAAATCACAAATGGTCACCGTCTCAATGGATGCTCAAAATCAACAATGGCTAATCATAGATGATAAAGCAGCCATCATTCATAAAATAAAGGATCCCTTGACAGCGAGGCAACTCTGTCATATTTCCAAATGTCAAGAAACAGATTAGGTAAAAACGCAAACTATATTGCGCATTTTATACATCAAACTCTATTGCGGACGACATTAAATCGCCCGTCCTGAAAAGCCAAAGCGGAAATTGCTGCGCGTTACGACTCATGCGTTCCAAAATATTGATTATCAATAATTTATGTCAATGAAAAATAGTTTATTTCTGCTCAAAATTGCCGCATGTATCGCCCTTTTTTCGGCTTGCAAAAAAGACGTGATTCAGGTGCAGTGGACGCAAAACATCGTCAAATCGGATTGCGAATGGCGCGGCATTCAGTTTTTTGACCCTCAAAATGGGGTCATTATCGGCGGTAAAACGTGGTCGGGCGGCTTTGCTTTGCGGACAAAAGACGGCGGCACGACTTGGCAATTCGACAGCGTTCAAGCGTGGTGTTTGTATGGCTTAAATAATGATTCAAAACTGCAAAATACTGAGGGGTCCTCTTTTTACACCTTGGGCATCAGCGGACAAATTTTTGGTCAAAAAAAGAAAGATTCAATATTTTTAAAGGTCGCACATCCTTATTGGCGGTGGTTTCGCGACGTTGCGGTGCGCGGCGGACGCGGTGTTTCGGTCGGTGGACAAGGTTACAGCAGTGGCATTTTGGCGGCATTTCAGTTAGGTAGTTTGGAGCCGCCGCGCGTTGATACGTTCCCACAAGAGCTGGAATCGGTCGCTTTTGCCGACGATTCCACGGTCGTAGCGGTCGGTTATGGCTTAATTTTGCGCTCCGCAAACGGTGGTAGGTCTTGGTCGCCGATAAAAAAATGGGACAGCGATTTCTATAAATCCATTTGTTTTCCTTCCGAAAAAGTCGGTTACATGGTCGGTTACGCGGGCGAAATCTTGAAAACAACCGACGGTGGTGCGTCTTGGTCGGCGCTCGAATCGGCGAATAATTTTAGTCCAAAACGCTTTCAAACCGTTTTTTTTACGGACATCCTGAGAGGGTGGATTTGCGGCGATGGTGGTGTTTTGTGGCGCACGTCGGACGGCGGCGCGTCGTGGCAAGTCGTGGACAATGTGCCAAATGTTAATTTTTACGACGTTTTTGTGTCAAATACTGAGGGGTGGTTGGTTGGCGCGAATGGAACAATTGTTAAGTTCATTTTTTGATTTTTTGATTAAAATTACCTTTTTCAAAACAAATAATTGTAAGTTTGCTGCGTTAATTTTTCTAATTTTAAAACAATTTACGACATGACAAAATCTATTTCATTTCTCGGATTGCGCACCGTCATTTACCGCGTCAAAGACCTCGACGAAGCGAAAGCATTTTACGCCAAAATCTTAGGTTTCGCGCCTTATTTTGACGAGCCTTACTACGTGGGTTACGCAGTGGCGGGTTACGAATTGGGTTTACAATCCTACGAATCGGATGACCACGCCGCGAACAACGTCGAAACGTATTGGGGCGTTGACGATATACAAACGGCTTATAATCAATTGGTTACGGACGGTGCAACGCCGCACGACGCGCCAAATGAAGTCGGCGGCGGCATCTGGGTTGCGCAAGTCAAAGACCCTTCGGGCAATGTTTTTGGCTTGATTAAAAATCCGCATTTTAAGTTAACTTGATGTCTATTTTCGTTAATCGTATTGAAAAAAAAGCCGTCTCGATGTGTCGAAACGGCTTTTTTTAGGCTTTATACTGAGGGGTCCTATTTTGAGTTTCCCCGCTGGCTCGGCATCTTAGCTCGTGAGCATCTGCGATGCGACACGTACTATTCGTTGCGTCTCCCGACGCGCGTGAACTGCTGTACAATTTTTCACCCGTTCGTTGACATTTTGGGCATTTATACTGAGGGGGCCTATTCAATGCAAAAAGTAGTGCAGCTTACGCGCGTCAAAGACGCAGAGGATAGTACGTATCGCATCACAGATGCTCACGAGCGCCGCACGTTCTTAGGTGTAGTGGATTGATTATAAGGAAATTAGGTGGTGGAAGTCTTGGTGCAAGCAGGGGATTTGGAACCCATGAAGGTCAATATGAATTCGGGCGAATACGTACAAAAAAAATAAATGTGTACGCGTTCGGTTACTTTGACCTGTGCCAAATTCACCAAACGCACCCTCAGTATAAGCGCCGTCCCGTTAGCTAACGGGACGGCGCTTATACTGAGG
>JAYUKJ010000817.1:0-2504 GCA_043764555.1 Saprospiraceae bacterium | reverse complement strand
AACGCTACCGAACGGACAATCAACAACGTCAATATTACGTGGATTCACAGAGTTTGTCGGGTGGTGAAAAAGCGAAGTTGGCTTACACGATTTTGGCGTCGGCGATTGCCTATCAATTTGGTATTCGCAACGAAGATTTGCGTAAAAAATCCTTCCGTTTTGCCGTGGTTGACGAAGCATTCAGCAAAGTTGACCCCGAAAATGCGGTTTATGCGATGGAATTATTCAAGCAATTGAACCTGCAATTGATGGTCGTCACGCCATTGGATAAAATCAATTTGGCAGAGCCATATATTCATTCTGTTCATTATGTGCAGAACTTAGAAAAGAAAAATTCGGTGGTTTATGACTTGCCGATGAAGGTGTATTATGCGAAAAAGGAGGAGTTTGCGAAGGAATAAATGGGAAAGGGGACCCCTCAGTATTTTTGCGAAAAATTTAAGCGAAAATGCAGAAAAATCCGTATCTTTGCAGTGCAATGTTCCGCAAGAAGTCGTTTCGGACGTGAGTGATTGGGATACTTTGGTAGGCATTATCACGTTTTGCGCTTTGCTATTGAGCCACTCTTAGGGGTGGCTTTCTTTTGTATAAGGTATTCATTGCCAATTCTTTACGTCCTTCTCTAATTTCTTCCACATAGTAAAAAATGTCATTGATAATTGCTTCATAGAGCAAACAATCTTTACCTATCTTATTCTTACCTGAATAAATGATATTTTCAGTTAGAACAATTTGAGGAATTAATAAAAAATCTTCTTTTGTTACAGCAATTTGACCGCGTTTAGCTTCCGTAATTGGGTCGCCGTGGTTTTTAAATGTGTGTTTTACACCATATACGTCAATTATTCTTGTGTAACCACTTACATTTAATTCGGTTTTGTTTTCTATTGCAATGGCTTGTAAAGCATCAATTTCACCCAATTTAACGACTTTGTTTTTGTTGGTTGTATCTGTTAAAGCGAATTGAATAAGTGCTTCTATTTCTTCTTGGTTTGTCATTTGAATGTATAGCATTAGAAAATTATTTAAAATAATTTTTATAAAAGGGGTGCAATATAGTATGCACTTTTAAAAAAGCATCAAAAAAATACCCCTCAGTATTTTTATCATTTTTTCAAAAAAAACTTTAACTTTGTAAAAATTTTAAAAAATGAAAAAAAAGCAAAAAGTACCAACAATTCATCTTGAACCAGATAGCTTCTTAGCTAAAGGTTTACTTATGATGCTTGAGCATAAAAAACTCCGCGAACGTTTTTGGCGTGGAGAAATAAATCTGGATGAATTTAATCAATTGCTAAGAGAAAAAGGTATAAACAAACAGTATGAACATAGTTCTGCCGTATAATTTCAAAAAACAAGGTAACGACTATCGGTTTGATACAGATAAAGGGCTTTTTTACAGCGTCAAATTCTTAGACGGTTCGTTTTACTTTGTCAGTTTACCTGCTTATGTCCCCGTTTTCGAGATGAGCATTACAACTGTGAGCTTAGGTGACCACCTTTCGCCACCGCGAGACCCACGTATAGAAGCGACTATTGTTGAAATATTTAGGCACTTCTTTCAAGAACATGAAAATAGTATTATTTATATCTGCGATAATCTTGACCAAAAACAAGCAGCACGACATCGAAAATTTGATATGTGGTTTCGGGCGCATACCGAAAAAGGATTAGAGAAATTTGATACACATTTTATCATTGAATCATTGGAAATTTATGCTTCTTTAATACTTCATACAGATAACTCTTACAAAGACGAATTGGTAAAAGTATTCTTAAATCAAGCAAATGAATATGATAAAGGCTGATTTTATTAATTTTAAAAAAATAACTAATGGAAAATGTATTAAATATCGCGGATATAAAAATCAACTTTCCAAACGAATGGATTTTGTTAGGTAATCCAATTATGGATGCTAATAAATTAAATGTTTTGGGTGGTATTCCAATTTATCATAGCCAAGATAAAAAAGAAGTATGTTATATTGGAAAAGACAAAACAACGGGTTATGATAGAATTACCTTGATTTATACAGGTGATTTTAAGCAATCGAGAAAAATTACAGGTATTTTTGGATTTTCTGGAAGGTAAAAAATTCTGTATTGATACGCTGAACAATTACATATCAATTAACGATGCTATTTAAAATGGAATTACAACAAAAAGAACATTCATTAGACATCTTAATCGCTAATACAAGCGATTATTTATTCACCAATAATTGGGCATCTGATGAAGCTGAATTAGAGTGCATTGATTTTTTGTAACTATTTAGGTAGCCTGATTTTGTTTTTAAACTTTGAGCAGAATTAAATTCTAAAATCAAGTTAAAAATTGTCAATTTCAGAATTTAATTTTTAATTGGTAAAGTATAAATATATTATTTTAAATATTTATAAATTTGCTAAAGCATTTTATGCTGATTTTATTTCAAAACCGAAATAAATGCTATAAAAAATTGAAATAAAAATAATAACATTCTGAATACAGTACCTAAATAGTT
>JAYUKJ010000816.1:0-8470 GCA_043764555.1 Saprospiraceae bacterium | reverse complement strand
AACCGCCGCCTGCTGCGGAAGAACTGCACGGCTTTTTGTCGGGCAATCGGGCGCCAAAATTGCCCGAATTACAGTTTTCGGTTTTGGCTTTGGGTGATAGAAGCTACACGCTATTTTGTCAATCGGGGATTGATTTTGACGAAAAATTGGAGAAATTGGGCGGAAAACGCATCGCAAATCGCGTTGATTGCGATGTTGATTGGCACGACGACGCCGAAAAATGGGCGGATGAAGTGGTTGCAAAATTAGCGGTAACAACGTCGGCGAGGTTTCAAACCTCGCCGACGTTAGTACATAGTTACAACGGCAATGGCAATGGTCACGTGACCGCTTTTGTCAAAGAGGCACCCCCACCCTATATTCCCGCTTTTGACCGAAAAAAGCCGTTTCATGCGCCAATTTTGGAGAAAATTCAAATGAATGGACGTGGTTCGACGAAAGAAACGTGGCACGTTGAATTGAGTTTGGAAGGTTCTGGCTTGCAATATGAGGCGGGCGATGCCTTGGCGGTTATTCCTCAAAATTCTGAGCGTTTGGTGTCTGAAGTTTTGAAAGCAACAAAATTGGACCCCTCAGTATTGGTGAGTTTTGATGGTCAAAATAGCAATTTGGGCGACGTTTTGATGGAAAAAGCGGAGTTGTCGGTTTTGAATCGGGACGTTTTAAATCGTCATTTTGAATTAACAAAAAATGATAATTTAAAGCAAATCCTTACCGACCCAAAAGCGATTCAGAACTACGTTTATGGTCGTGATATTGTGGATTTAGTCACAGAATTTCCGACGGAATGGACCCCTCAATATATGGCGAATATTTTACGCAAAATGCCGTCTCGCGCCTACTCAATCGCGTCGAGCCTTGAAGCGCATCCCGATGAAGTGCATTTGACGGTCGGTGCGGTACGTTATTCAGCAAATGGACGCAAAAAAGAGGGCGTTGCTTCGACGTTTTTAGCCGATAGAACGGACGAAACGGTGAAGGTTTTTATCGAGCAAAATGAGTTTTTCAAATTGCCAAAAGACCACAAAACCGACATTATCATGGTCGGACCGGGAACAGGAATCGCGCCCTTTCGCGCTTTCGTGGAAGAACGCGCCGAGACAAATGCGTCGGGCAAAAATTGGTTGATTTTCGGAAATCCGCATTTTGAAACCGATTTTTTGTACCAAACAGAATGGCAGCAATACTTGAAAAAAGGCGTTTTGAGTCGCCTCGATGTCGCTTTTTCACGCGATCAGGCGGAAAAAATCTATGTGCAACACCGCATTTTGCAAAAATCGAAACAGGTTTTTGAGTGGTTGGAAAGTGGCGCAAGTTTCTATGTTTGTGGTGATAAAACACGCATGGCTTCTGATGTAGAACGGGCTTTGGTCGCGGTTGCGGAAAAAGAAGGCGGTTTGTCGGCAGAAAAAGCGATTGAATATGTCAAAGGTTTGAAAAAATCGCGGCGGTATTTGGAGGATGTTTATTGAAAATACTGAGGGGATAAAATCACTTATCGGTAAAGATTAGAAAATACATTGATGGCGATTCTATGTTTCATCATTTTCACGAATGTTTTGGTCAATCTCTTTTTTGTTGGCTTCGTAATAAGCCGCAGCATTGTATAAATCTTGTTGCCTCAAACTTGGGTAAGCATCTAACAAACCTGCATCGGAAAGACCGTCTTTTTTATACGCAACCAAAGTCCAAACTGGAATCCGCGTGCGAATAATACAGGCTCTGCCACCGCAGACATTGGGTGTTTTTTCGATACCAGGATAGGTTCGGTTCAAATCTTTGGTAAGAAAATTAAGTAATCGCGCCTTTTTGTCAAAAGTCCACTGCGCTATTAAAACTTCGATTTGTTGAAAAGATAAGGTCATTTCTATTAAAATTTTGGACAAAAATAAGACTTTTTTCGTTAAAAACAAGTAAAATACTGAGGGGGTAAAATCATTCTGGTATTGCCTATTTGTAAGTGAAATTTATAAAGTAGGCAATAAATAAAAAGCAGAAATTTAAGTAGAAAAGCAAACATTATAATTGAATGAAAACCGTATCTAATGGAAAATCAATTACTAACGCCTTTTGAGGGCGACAAAATTCGTAAAATTTGGCACGACGAGCAATGGTTTTTTTCGGTCGTTGATGTCATTCAAGTCTTGACAGACTCGCCGAGTCCGCGTCAATATTGGAACGTTTTAAAAAAGCGTGAAAGCCAGTTGTCAACGGTTTGTTTACAACTGAAATTGAAAGCTGCCGACGGTAAAAGTTATAAGACAGATTGTGCTACTGATGAAGGTATTTTCAGAATTTTGATGGCGGTTCCTTCGCCAAAAGCCGAACCTATTAAACTGTGGTTGGCATCGCTTGGAAAACAGGCGATTGAGGAAACAGAAAATCCAGAATTGCTGACCGAACGTCAAGCAGAACTCTACAAAGCGAAAGGCTACACGGATGAATGGATTCGGCGGCGGATGCAAACGATTGAAACGCGCAAAGAATTGACCGATGAATGGCAACAACGCGGCGTGAACGAAGGGCAAGAATACGCCGTTTTGACGGCAACGATTGCCAAAGGCACATTTGGGTTGACGCCGACTGAACATAAAGATGTGAAGGGTTTAGACCGCCAAAACCTGCGCGACCACATGACGCCTTTGGAATTGATTTTGACCGCTTTTGGCGAAGAAGTGACCCGACGTATTACGATTAGAGAAGATGCACAAGGCTTCAATGAGAATTTGGATGCCGCACGACAGGGAGGGGAAGTGGCAGGTGAAGCGCGCATAAATGCCGAAAAGAAGTTGGGAGAAAAAGTGGTGTCAAACGAGAATTTCTTGAATTTGAAACCTGAAAATGACGATAATAGATTATTAAATTCCGACAAAAAAGTGGGCTAAAATGCTCAAAAACAGGTTTTATACTGAGGGGTCCCTTTTCAACAAAAAAATGGAGATGAAAAATTTACTGTGCCTATTTGGGCTATTTTTAACGGTAAATTTAACCGCGCAAACCACGCATCAGCAAGCTTATTGGACACGCTTTTTTGTAAAAGTAAAATTGGACAGCAATTGGTCTTGGCAATTTGAAGCGGACGAACGCCGCTTGATTTTGCCCGATAAACAGCTACAATTCATTGCGCACACGCATTTGCATCGAAAATTGGGCAAATATACTGAGGGGTCTCTCGGGGCGACTTTTTCGAGCGTTCGGCAAGGTTTGATTGATGTAAATGAGTATCGGTTGTTTCAAGAATTCTATATTTATCAAAATTTGACGCCCAAATTGCGGTTATCGCACCGTTTTAGACCCGAACAACGGTGGTTTCAAAATGTCGAAAATGGTGCAATAGTGGATGGTTTTAACTTCAAATTTCGGCTGCGTTATCGTCCACAATTGGAGCTAAAAGTGAATAAAAAATGGTCATTTAGAACGAATACTGAAATAATGTACCACCAAGATAAATACGACCAATTTCGGTTTTTTATGGCAACAGAATACCGATTTAACCCGCATTTGTCCATGGAAATGGGCTATTTGAAGGTCAATCAACAACGTTCTTCGGGTGGTTTTTTTGATAGAGATAATTTAAGAACAACCTTTTATTTTAATTTATAATAGAGTTAATTAGACACCTTTTTTTAACACATAGGCACATAGGACACATAGTTTTTTCTTTTTTACTGATTTCCTAAATTTGAAAAATTTAGGAAATCTTAAACTATGTGCCCTATGTGCCTATGTGTTAAAAAAAATAATTAGGAGTTATGATTTCCAAGAAAATGAAATACGCTTTAAAAGCCCTTATCCACATTGCAAACCAACCCGATGGCTTTGCGAAGACGATGGATATTGCCCAAAAAGCGATGATTCCTAAGAGTTTTTTGGAACAAATTCTATTGCAATTGAAGCAAGGACGCATTATAAATAGTAAGCAAGGGAACGTTGGTGGTTTTTATTTTGCAAAAAATCCGAGCGACGTGACGCTCGCCGATATTCACCGGATTATTGATGGACCGATTGCATTGGTGGCGTGTGCATCAAAAAATTATTATATGCCTTGCGCGGATTGTGCAGACGAAAAAACGTGTCGAATTCGCTTGGCTTTGATAAAAGTAAGGGACGAAACGTTGAAAATATTGGAACAAACGAGCATTGCGGATATGGCAGGGAAGGAGGTTTTTTATGCGGCGACGTTTGATATTTAAGCTGTGCTTATTTTACAACATTAATGTAGGTATCAAAAATTTCAATAAAGCATTTTGGTTCTTCACAATTAAGTTGAAAGGTCTCAAAATAAGTGTCAAAAATGTCTAAAAGTTCTTGATTTGAGATATTTCCAAGTGCAATACGAATGAGGCGTAAAGGCGAATTTTGAATGAAATGGCTATTTTTGAAATCAATATCTTTTGTAATAACTGTAAAGCCTTCCGCATCGGCAAGGCGACTGATAATGTTATCTTTAGTAAACCATTTATCAGGCAATTCATTGACATGAACCGCTTCTATCCCTTTTTTTTTGAAAAAACGGACGACTTTGTAGGAAATATGGACATCACAAAGCACTTTCATCAGGCGGCAATTTTAAATGTTTCACCCGTTACAAGGGTTTTGGCATAACGAAGGCAAGCTAAAACATCAGCGCGTTCAAGTTCTGGATGGTCTTCCAAAATATCTTCGATACTCATATTTGAGCCGAGCATATCTAAAATGACTTCAACGGGCCAACGCATACCACGAATGCAAGGTTTGCCGTGACAGATGTCTGAATTGATTGTAATACGTTCTAAATTTTTCATTTTTTTTATTTTAATGTTTAGCAAAGATAAACCTAAAAATCAGAGTTTTCAACCAATTTTCATCAAAAAAGCCCCAAAATACTGAGGGGGTATATTTTTTTCAAAATCATGTCAGAAAAGAAAGTTTCAGAAGTCGAAATCATCAAAGACAAAAGCCGCTATTTGCGCGGCACAATTCAAGAGAGCTTGGACAATCAAATCACGGGGGCGGTGGCTACCGACGATACGCAGTTGATTAAATTTCACGGCTCATACCAGCAAACTGACCGCGCGATTGACAGCGAACGGAAGCGTCAAAAGCTCGAGCCGTTGTACTCGTTTATGATTCGGATTCGCGTGCCTGGCGGGATTTGTACGCCGCAACAGTGGTTAAATATGTCCGATTTGGCGAATCAATATGGCGATGGTGGTTTGAAATTGACGACCCGTCAAGCGTTTCAATTGCACGGCATTCGCAAGCGCGGTTTGAAGCCGACTATCAAAGGTTTTAACGAGGTTTTGATGGATTCTATCGCGGGTTGCGGTGATGTCAATCGGAATGTGATGTGCAATCCGAACCCTTACGAATCGCCTGCACACGGTGAAATTCAAGAAGATGCCAAGCGTATTTCCGCGCATTTGACGCCAAAAACGTCGGCTTATTGGGAAATTTGGTTGGAAAATCAGAAAAATGATACATCCGAGCGCGTGTCGCCCGAGTCGCCCGAAGGCAAAATGGCGACAAAAGCCAACGATTTAATCACCCGTTTGACATCGGCGCCCGATGATGAACCCGTTTATGGCGCGCATTATTTGCCGCGTAAATTCAAGATTGCCATAGCGATTCCACCGCACAATGATGTGGATATTTTTGCGAATGATATTGGCTTAGTTGGCGTTGTGAAAGACGATGTTTTGCAAGGCTACAATGTGGCAATCGGCGGTGGTTTTGGAATGACTTTCGGGATGCCCGACACGTATCCGCGCCTTGCAGACGTGATTGGTTATGTCGAAAAATCGAAAATTGTGGACGTTTGTGAGAAAATTATGAAAGTCCAAAGTGATTGGGGCAACCGTGAAAACCGCAAATTTTCGCGCTTAAAATACACGATTGACCGTGTTGGTTTGGACGTTTTTAAAGCTGGGGTGGAAACACGTTTGGGGTATAAATTTGAAGAAGCAAAGCCTTATAAATTTGAAAGTTCGGGCGATAACTACGGCTGGTCAACGAATTACAATGGTAAATTAAATTTAACATTATTTATTGAAGGTGGACGACTTCGGGACACCCCTCAGTATAAACTCAAAACGGCGATTCACAAAGTCGCTTTATTGGGCTACGGCGATTTCCGTTTGACGGGCAATCAAAACTTGATGATTGGCAATATTCCCGTGAGCCGAAAATCGGAAGTTCAAGATATTTTGAGTGAATATGGCGTCATGCGCGAGACGTTTAAACAGACGGCTTTGCGGCTCAATTCTATGTCGTGCGTGGCGTTGAATACGTGTTCTTTGGCGTTTGCGGAAGCGGAAAGATACTTGCCACGCTTGATTGATAAATTAGATGGGTTGATTCGGACAAACGGCTTGGACAATAAGGCAATTAACATCCGCATGACGGGTTGCCCGAACGGTTGTGGACGTCCGTATTTGGGCGAAATTGGTTTGGTCGGACGGGCAATTGGCAAATATAACTTGTATCTCGGCGCATCGCACAGTGGCGAACGGCTCAATAAATTGTACAAAGAAATGCTCGATGAAGCGGAAATTATCGCCACTTTGAAGCCCATTTTTGAAGATTATGCTAAGAATCGGCAGCAAAATGAGTGGTTCGGCGATTTTGTTATTCGGCAGAATTATGTGAAAGCGACGACGCAGGGACTTGATTTTCATGCGTAAAATGTTGGTTTTAGTCAATGAGTTCGGGGTCTAAATTTTCCATTTCGCGCAAAACGTCCATAGAACTTTCGCCGATTAGGGTTGCTTCATAAGCGTATTGCTCGGCGAGAGTTCGCCCGTTTGGAAAAATTCTTTGTTTTTTCATCCTGTGTTAAGTCAAATCTAATAAATCTTTAAGGCACTTTGCTAAATTTACTTGGTGAATCGTTGCTAAAATGCCCATTTTTCTAATAAAACGCGTATTATCAATGGCTCTAATTTGATCTATCATAATATCAGAATCATAGGATAAACCTGCGTCTCCTGCCGAAAGATGAATACGGGTTAATTTATAACGTGGCTTAACTTGAGTCGTTATTGGGCAAATAACAGTCGAGCTATGTTTGCCGTTCATTCTGTCAGTCTGAACAATGACAATAGGACGATGTTTTCCTGCTTCTGTTCCAAAAGGAGGGTCTAAATCGGCGAGCCAAACTTCATGTTTTTTCATAGTGAGTAGTTTAATTCAAGTTTTGTTTTAGATTTTTTTTCGATTGGTGCTTCGTATTCATCCAATAAATGTGGGTCAAGTGATTCCATTATTTTCAACATTTCACGCACATCATCGGCTCCGTCTTCGGCTTCATAAGCATATTGTTCGTCGAGCCAAATGCCTCTGCGGTACTTGTTATAAAAAGCAATGGCTTCATTAAAATAGGCATTACGTGATTGATTGATTTCAGACAATAGGCGTTCTGTTTCAAGAAAAATAGTGTCGTCAAGTTTAAGAGATAATGCTTTCATATTTTTATAAATTTTAATTTTTTTTTAAGTTGAATACGCCAAAAGTATATACTTTGGGTATATTTTTCAAGTTTTAGAACTGTTTTTTTTCAATTATACCAATTAATTATAATGAATTCATTAATCGAAACAGAAAATGCGGTCGAAAATGCTCAAAATACTGAGGGGTCCTTTTCTGAATTAAAAATTAAAAATTCAGAATTAAGGACGCATGAAACAGACGTTAAAAATCCACTTTACCCCATTTTTGTCAAGCTCGAAAAGTTTGAGGTTTTGGTTGTAGGCGGTGGTAATGTGGGTTTGGAAAAATTGGAATCTTTGCTTCGCAACTCGCCAAAAACGCGGATTACCGTTGTTGCGCCTTTCATTCGTCCCGAAACCCGCGCTTATGCGGAGGGATTTCCCCAAGTTATTTTGCTTGAAAAACGTTTTGAACCGTCTGATTTAGACGGTAAAACTTTTGCTATCGCAACAACGGATGATAAAGCCGTCAATATTGAAGTAAAACGCTTGGCGGAGGAACGGCGAATTTTGGCAAATGTGGCAGACACACCCGATTATTGCGATTTTTATTTAGGCTCAATTGTCCAAAAAGGGAGCTTGAAAATTGCGATTTCTACGAATGGCAAATCACCGACGGTGGCTAAACGCTTGAAAGAAAATTTGAATGAGATATTACCCGATTCAATGGAAGAAATTCTCAACAATATGGGCAAAATTCGGGAGGTGTTGAAAGGTGATTTTGCAAAAAAAATTGAAGTTTTAAATAAAGTTACAAGCTCATTGGCAGCCGATTCGGAAGCCGTGAAAGCGATTGAAACGGGTAAAATTGAGCCAATAATTGACTTAAAAACACCCCGCAATTGGCAACAAATAGCCACGTTCAGTTTAGTGGCATTTGGTGCGCTTTTGGCAGCTAATGTGTTCTTTATCAGTGGTTTAGAGCATCGTGTTGACCCGCAGTTTTGGTTGTTCCTCGCCGTTGGTTTTGGCGCGCAACTCGTTGATGGATTGCTCGGAATGGG
>JAYUKJ010000815.1:0-8472 GCA_043764555.1 Saprospiraceae bacterium | reverse complement strand
AATCCAGCTTTTCCATCAATGGCATTTTAGAAAATAACGATTTTTGGGAGTCATTGCCGTCTGAAATTTACGAAATCTTAAAGATTTCGTAAATTTATGCCCCTCAGTAAAAACGGGATTTTACCCCGTTTCATGTATAACTCACCCATTTTAAACGTAAAATCACGCACAAATGGATGATGTAATTAAAATCACGTTACTTATTATTCACGTATTTTAAAACCTAAATTTAAGATGAAAAAATGTTCAATTCTTCCGTTTTTACTCATGGCTTCTGCCGCTTTTGCGCAGCCTAAAATTCACTCGATTACAAGCTTTACCGTTGGTAATGAAAAACAGAAAAATGTGCAACTATTTGATTATCAAGACAATGGGTTGGTCGTTAAGCAGCAATCTTGGGAGTACAAGCGTGTGGGTTCTACGCCTCATTTAACGGGTACATTTATTCAACGTTTTACAATTGACAAACGATTGATATCTGACGAACATACCTATTATTATCCTGATTCTTTTAACCTGTTTTTCACTTTCAAAACGTTAAATAAATTTGACAAGAACGGGTGTTTAATTAGTGAAATTGATTCTGTTTTTGATTCAAATAATAAGGTAGAAAAAGTGTATGCGCACACCATTTTGACAGATGCAAAATGTCGAATTTTACAGGAGACACTTAGGAAACATGAGCGGTTGACGACTGGAGAACTTCAATCCGACTCATTTGAAACGGTTAAGAAATTTGAATACGATAGCCGTGATTCGCTTAAAACCATTCTATTTAATTATTTTTACAAAGGCTTACCTTCTCCTGATTTTGAATCGGGTATTCGGGACTACAAGAGACGCGCAGACGGCAAAATAATTGAGATTTACAGCGAAAATATCTGCGAATTTTGTACTGATTTGATGGACGACAAAAATCGCTATTTTCTTGATTACAATGCGGACGGGCAAGTGATTATGGAAAAAACGACGGCTCTACGCGATAAAATCGTTACAACGGATAGCATTTTTTACGTCTATAATTTGGATAAACAATTGATTCAGGAAACCGTTTTTGGCTTTGAATCAAATGGGAAATTTCAGTCTAAAGTCACAACTGAATACGATTATTACTGCGATGGTTTATTGAAAAAACGAACACATCGGGAGGAATACTACGGTGCCTTCCAGTCCCTTTGGAATGCCTTTTACACTTACACATCGGCACCCAACTGCGACAAAAAAGAACTGTTAGATTTCACAATTGCCCCAAATCCCGCGCAATGGCAGGCGACAATTGCTTCGGATGCCTTGTTTTCGGCGGATAATACGTTGACGATTTACAACGTGGCGGGCGCAATAATTCAGTCGCATAAAATTAATTACCGCACCAATAAATTTGATTTTTCGACGCTCGATTTAATAAACGGCACGTATTTAATTCGCCTAACGAATGATAAAAATAGCGTAACGAAGAAACTCATTGTGCTGCATTGACAACCCAAGGACCCCTCAGTATTTTCTTCATTTTTGAGAAAAAAAGTTTAATTTTGCCCAAAATTAAAAGTAAAAAGATGGCTTATCGTGATTTTAAAGAAAAAGACTTAAAGGATAAATTTAATATCCGCCAAAAACATCAGCCCGTTTTTATGGGTAAGATAGTCGTTCCTATTGCACCCTCGCAACGACTTTTGGATGCGCTGTCAGATGCAAAGTTGATTACATTATCAACCGAAAAAGCTATTTCAGAGCGCATCGTTGCCCCTATTTTAGCTGAAATGAAACGACGGAATCCGCAACTAATTCAAATTTTTTCGGGTGAAATTATTAACGCCGACCGCAGTGCTGGACTCAACGGCGAAATAGATTTCATCATCACACGGGCAACCGATACTATTGCGCCACAAGCACCAATTTTGTCCGTTACGGAAGCAAAAATTGGTAAAATTGAGAAAGCCATTCCACAAGCCGCCGCTCAAATGCTTGGTGCGCGGGTTTTTAATCAAGCCAACAATGAAGCGCTTGATGTCATTCATGGTTTAATCACGGATGGTACGTCTTGGCTTTTTCTAAGATTGGAAGGCACGACATTGACTATAAATGATACGTTATATTACACCAATACTTTACCTGATTTGATTGGTGGATTGCAAATGATAGTTGATTTTTACGCGATTACGCCGTCCGAGTAAATGTCTTTTTTTTAATATTTACAGTCCACTTTGGTTTTACAAAATCAAAAAAAAGGACCCCTCAGTATAAAACGCATTTTGAGCATAAAAAAGCCGATTAAACGCATGCGTTTAATCGGCTTTTCATGTTAATTCTAAACCAATTCAGCGACTCTTTTCTTGATGCTCACTATTGGTTTTTCCGCAGGAATATTTAATTTTTCTATTAGAACATTTGGCGTTTTCACCGTGTATGTGCTTACATTTTCAAAGCTAATAACTGGCGTTTTACCAATTGCTAAAGACAATTCAATCAATTTTGACAAGCTGTGATTGAAATCACCATTCAAAATTTGGGACACATAGCCTTTGCTAACGCCCAATTTTTCGGCGAATTGCGTGCGATTCATGTTGTTATCGCTTAAATATTGCTCAACTTCAGTAAATAATTCCATTTGGATTTTTGCCATCCAATATTCTTTGCTGTTGACTAAATTGTTTCGAGTAATCATTGTTAATTAAGTTTTATAGAATTAAGAATAGCGATTTTACAGGCTTTGTAAATAAGATTTTTTCAAATTTCTAAAACGTTTTATATCCGACTTTTGAGATTTTTTATAACCGCCACAGACGATTATCTTGCCCGTTTTTTCTTCATGGAAAAGATAAACGCGTAGGTGTTTAGATTTAATTTCATATTCTTTCATAAGCGATTTGTCGGGTGTAATATCCCTAAATTTAGTATTTGGAAGTGTTTTCAAGTTGGAAACCATGTCCATATAAGCATAGATTGTCAATAATTCCGACAAGTAATTGCTATTTTCTATCTCTTTTTCAAATTCATCGAATGGACAAACATCGTTCTGAATGAGCTTATAAAACCTTTGTTTGCCTTCAATAATGTCTATTGATTTTAAAGAAAATTTTGCCATGGTAATTGGGTAAATAATGGTTGAATAAGATAAAAGTTTAGTCGAAACTAAACAATTGCAAATGTGGTGGTTTTTTGCGAAAATCCAAGCGGTGCATAATTTTTTTCAAAAAAAAAAGGACCCCTCAGTATAAAACGCATTTTGAGCATAAAAAAGCCGATTAAACGCATTTGTTTAATCGGCTTTTTTCACTTTTCACTTTTCACTTTTCACTTTTCACTTTTCACTTTTCACTTTTCACTTTTCACTTTTCACTTTTAAACCGTTCCACTGCTCACCAAATCCCAAATTTCTTCCACAATTTTTCGGCTGTTCGCCAAACGCGGGACTTTACTTTGACCACCGTATTTGCCTTTGACTTTCAACCAATTGTTGAATGTTCCTTTTGGCACCGAGCGCAACAGCAAGCGTTCCATCGCCATCGCTTTAAAACGTTTGGCTTCGTAATCGGAGTTGATGCGTTGCAAATTCAAATCTAAGGCATCGTTAAAGGCTTCCAAATCACGCGGCGCGCGTTCAAATTCAATCAACCATTCGTGACCACCTTTGCCGTTTTCGCCCGCAAAATATATCGGCGCCACGGTGTAATCCACGACTTGTGCGTCAAATTGTTGACAAGTGTCCGCCAAAGCCAAATCGGTATTGGCCACCATAACTTCTTCGCCAAAAGCGTTGACAAACTGCTTGGTGCGACCCGTTACTTGAATTTTATACGGATTTATGGACGTAAACATCACGGTATCTCCGACAATATAGCGCCACAATCCCGAATTTGTCGTGATAACGGGCGCGTAATGCCGTCCAACTTCGACCTCCGACAGCGGAATCGCAATCGGTGTATCGGACATCCATTCGCTCTCGGGTAGAAATTCGTAATAGATGCCATTTTGCAAAAGCAACAACATATCGTCGGCGCCAATGCCCGCTTGCGCGGCAAAAAAACCTTCGGACGCATTATAAATTTCCCAATAATTGAAATCTTTTTTGGGAATCAATTCCGAAAAAGTTTGGCGATACGGTGTGAAACTCACGCCGCCGTGAACGTAAACATCGAGGTTGGGCCAAACTTCTAAGATGTGGTCTTTTTTCGTCAATTCCAAAATCCGCCGCAGCAAAACGACCGTCCAAGTTGGCACGCCGCCGATGCTCCTCATGTCTTGCCCGATGAGGGCGTGCGCCATTTGTTCAATCTTATCTTCGGTGTTCGACATCGTGGCGATGTCCAAACTTGGTGCGTAAATGTAGTTGCCAACGGCGGGCATATGTTGCAACATAATGCCCGAAACGTCGCCGAATTGCGTCGTCGGATGCGGGTCGAAAACGGTCGTCGAACCGCCCATAACCAGCATTTTTCCCGCGAAAGTCGTCGTTTCGGGGCGATTGTGGTACAATAAAGCCGTGGTGTCCCAGGCGCCTTTCAAGTGGCAAGTTTTGAGATTACCGATGGTGACGGGAATGTATTTCGACTTGTCGCTCGTGGTGCCGCTCGATTTTGAAAACCACTTCACTTGTCCATCCCACAACACATTGCTCTCGCCGTGCATCATGCGGTTGATGAACGGTTTCAGCGTTTCGTAGTCCTGAACAGGCACGTGGCGCGCAAAATCTTGCGGCGTTTTGATGCCTGAAAAGTTGTGAATTTTCCCAAATTCGGTTGCTTTTGCCGTGTTGAGACATTGACTCAAAAGGGCAGATTGTACTTCGTGTGGGTGCGCTGCGAAGTAATTAATGCGCCGCATTCGTTTCCGAAGGACGTAGCGCATGATATTGTTGAGCCAGATTTTCGACATGACAGCAGCGTTTAGTTCAATAAAGTTACATCTTGTTTATGCAACAAAGATAGTATTATCCTTTAAAAATTTCAATCTATGGCGCAATCTCCGTGAAAAAAAGCGGCATTCGCGTGAAAGGACTGTGTTTACGGTTATTGTTTAACCACGCGCATCACTTTGCTTACTCGATTTTCGGCTTCTATTTTTACAAAATAAACGCCCGTCGGTAAGCCTAAACCGACCGAAAGGGACCCCTCAGTATAAAGCAGTTTTTGAGCGGCTACGACTTGTCCCAAAGCGTTTAACACATTAATTGTCGCATTTTTAACATTTTTATCCAATTGATAATCAATGTTTAACGCCGCGTTGAACGGATTAGGAAAGGCTTTCAATGTCCAGTTGTGGGCGATGTTTTGAACGGCGTTTGGCGGTGGACCATCCGTCAAACGGAAATTGTCAATGCCGCCTTCCGTAATGTTGAGATTGGGTGCCGAGTCGGCCAATTTAAACGTGACGGCCATGCTGTCCGTTATGGGTAAATAGTTTTTGAGTTTCAACGCGGGGGATTGTCGCCACGCGCTCGCCGATTGTCCGATTGCCCAAATCTCGACTTCGCGCAAGCCGTTGCTCAACAGCACTTTGAGCGTGTCGTCTGCTGTCATATTGCCGCCGCCGTTAAAAAACCAATAATTGAAGCTCAATTGTGGGTCGCTAAAATCTTTCAGTTTCATTGTCGGGGACGTCAAATAAGTTACGCCAATGACGGAATTATTGCCACCCGAGGCGCAGCTCGGATTGCCCGTAAAAAAGCACGAACCGTCGTTATCGCTCGGCGAATCGTTATTTGATTGGGACAAAACTCCGTTAACGACCGTCGAAACGGGCGTGCCGCGCGTCCAAGCACCCGTGGGATTGCCCGCTATTTGCCAGCCAAAATCGCCCCAAAAATCGTCTTGAAAATTGCGTTGCAATTGAGCAGACAGATTTGTTACGTTGCTATTTATAATGCGTTTGCCGATAAATTTTGATGAAACACCCCAAGCACCCGCGTAAATTGAGTATTCTCCTTCGGGCAAATTGGTCGAAAAAACGCCTTGCGCATTCGTCAAAACGGTCAATTCTTCCAATTCGGACTTAAAAAATAGCTTGACATTTGGCAAAACGGCGCCGTCTGTCGCGGCTGTTATTGTACCCGACGCGCTGAAAATGCGCATGGGCGTCAAAGCGATGTTTCGGGTTGTGACTTGAGCCGTGGCGAGGTTGACGGTGACGGTTTGAGAAATATACCCTTTTTTAGAATATGTTACAGTAAAATTCCCCGTCGTCACTTGACCCGTTGCGTAAGCGCCCGAAAGGGCAGATTCCGCGCGTTTGTCCATGTCGGTCGAGTTAATTTTGACGCGCGCACCCGACAAAACTTGGCTCGTTGTGGCGTCCGTTATCGTTCCTTCGAGGTAGCAAGCGCGTTTATACTGAGGGGTCACGACGAGCAGTTCGCCAGGCTCAATGTTTGAAATAATGATGTTGCCCGACGGCAAAAATGGATAAACACCCCACGCGCCTTCAAACCCTGTAGCCAGTCCCTCGTAGGAATCGTACTGCCCGACGTGAACAATATTTTGCGGACGATGCACGTCCGTCACCACGACGCCTTCGGTGTACCACGACGTTACGGCGTAGTCATTGACGACGTGAACATTGTGAATAATGGCGTTTTCTTGACTAATTGTGCGGATTTTATCCAAAAAACGCGGCTGTTGCGGGTTCGTAACGTCATAACTTGCCAGATAAGAAGCGCAGGTTTCGTCGGTCGAGAGAAGGGTTTTATGGTCGGAAGTGAGCCATGTATTGTGCGTAAAAGCAGTGGGTGTTCTCGTCGTGGAGAGCGTAATCGGATTGGCTTTGTCTCTAAAATCGATGATGCTAAAATCGCCGTTATTGATGTGTCCAGCGTACAAAGTATCGTTTTCAACATAGCCATCGTGGATGTATTTTTGCCGATAGCTGCCCACATAACGTGGGTTAAACGGGTCGGTTTTGATGTCTAAAACGATGGCACCGTTTACCGCTACTACGGAAGCACCCGACGACAGTCGATGCACACCGCCAAAAAGGTAGCAGTAACCCTTTGCCGTATCAATGTGCAGGGCGTGCGTTCTGAAGACGTCCACCAAGCCACGTGTGGAGTCTGATTTGAAGTTTTTGACGCGGACGGTCGTATCGGGCAGATTGGATAAATCAACGATTTGAAGACCTTGACTACTGCCTTCAGTCGAGATGTAGGCGAAGTTGCGATAGACTTTGATTTCGCGCCAATCACTTTTAACGGCAGCAATTTTCCGAATCAATTTTGGCACGTCTGGATTCGTTACATCCACTATCATACACCCGCCGCTTGTGCCAACGAGCGCATATTCACGACCGTTTGCCGCGTAACCGCAAATATTTGAGCCGTCTTGACCCGCAAATTCTAAGCGACTCCGCAACCGCATATTGACGGTCGGCGATACTTGCGCAGAAAGCTGTGTGGAGAGCAAAATGAGGCTCAAAAACCATAGGATACTGAGGGGTCCCTTTTTTTTAATGTTTTGCATTTTTTTCTATTTTATGCGTTAATGATGATTCTATTAATGACCTGAAATGTCTATTTCAGGGTGCGAATATAGATGCTTCCTCAGATTTGGCACGTTTTAAAAATGGGTTGAATCTTCGTGCGTCGAAATAGGTGAAAAGCCGCGCGATTTACGTTGCTTTGCGGACTTTATAAATTTTAAAAAAAAACGGAAAAATGACTCTATTACTCGACCTTTTTCGCGCGGACGGCGTGAATTTTACCTTTGTCAAGATGTTGACACCCGCTTTTATGGCGATTTTGTTCCTACAATCGGGACTCGATAAACTGCTGAACTACAAAGGCAATTTGTCTTATTTTCAAGACCATTTCAAAAACAGCCCCCTCAGTAAAACCGTCGGTTTGTTGTTGCCAACGATTACTTTTTTGGAACTTGCGGCGGGTTTGATGTCCGCAATCGGCGTCGTCGGACTGTTCAGCGGCAGCGAAATTTGGGCATTTTGGGGACTGATTCTCGGCGCAATGTCGCTCATTTGCTTGTTTTTTGGGCAACGCGTGGCCAAGGATTACGGCGGGGCAAGCGGCTTGACGGGTTATTTTTTGATTTGTTTGATTGGGTTGTTGCTCCTGCTTTAGTGTCAAATTTTTAGAAAAGAGGACCCCTCAGTATAAAAGCTCAAAAAGCCGCATTTCGACCTTGAAATGCGGCTTTTTTTTATGGATTTACTTTCTGTAAATGATGCGTGCAAATTGAGGGCGACCGTCAAGGTCGCCCCTACAAATGTTTGACCGCCAAACATATGTGTAGGGGTGACAAATGCTTGACCGCCAAACATATGTGTAGGGGCGACAAATGTTTGACCGCCAAACATATGTGTAGGGGCGACAAATGCTTGACCGCCAAACATATGTGTAGGGGCGACAAATGCTTGACCGCCAGACATATGTGTAGGGGCGACAAATGTTTGACCGCCAAACATATGTGTAGGGGCGACAAATGTTTGACCGCCAGACATATGTGTAGGGGCGACAAATGCTTGACCGCC
>JAYUKJ010000814.1:0-8489 GCA_043764555.1 Saprospiraceae bacterium | reverse complement strand
ATTATTGCTTTTACGTTGTCGCAGGTATCTATACTTATTCGCATCTCAACGGCTTGTGGTTTTTTACTTGGTCTGATTATCCTTTTTTCAATCGTTTTCTGGGGATTCAACTTTTAGCCCTTGGTGCTGCCTTTTTTTCGTTTCGTTTTTTGAATTCAAAGGAAGTAACGCCGCGTTTATATCGCGTTATGCAGGGTTTTGTTGTGGTCATCTTCCTTTTGATTCCAATAGAATATTTTGATATTCAACCTTTTACGAATAATTTTTCGCAATTATTTACGGCTTTGGGCGCGTTCGTTTTGTTTGGGGCGGGTATTTATGCCTATTTTCAAGGCAATAAAAGTGCGAAATATTATGTCCTTGCTTGGGTCTTTTTTCTGTTTGGTTCGTTTATCACTTTGTTGTGTTTTGTCGGTTGGGTTCCTTATAACTTCTTGACTTTCAATGGCTCCGTCATTGGTGCGTGTATCGAAAATCTCATGCTGTCTTTTGCACTCGCCAATCGCATCAATATTTATCGGGCAGAATCCGCCCAAGCCCAAGCCTTGGCTTTCCAACGCTTGGAGGAAAATGAACGCTTGGTGCGCGAACAGAATAAAGTTTTGGAGGAAAAAGTACACGAGCGCACAACCGAATTGGAGTCCTCGCTCGATATGCTTAAAACCACGCAAACGCAACTTATTCAAGCCGAAAAACTCGCGTCTCTCGGCGAACTCACCGCAGGTATTGCCCATGAAATTCAAAATCCGTTGAATTTTGTCAATAACTTCTCGGAATTGAGTGTGGGGTTAGTTCAAGATATTGAAGAAGAAATGGCAAAACCCACGCTTGACAATGATTATATCGAGGAATTATTTACCGATTTAAGAGAAAATCAAGAGAAAATAAACCACCATGGCAAACGCGCAAGTAGCATAGTGAAAGGTATGTTGGGACATTCTCGTGAGAACACGGGCGTGAGGGAATTGACCGACTTGAATAAATTAGCGGATGAATATTTACGGCTGTCCTATCATGGTTTGCGGGCAAAGGATAAAAATTTCAACGCTGATTTTGAATTAATAGCCGACCCGAATTTGCCGAGTGTAAAGGTCATTCCGCAAGACTTTGGGCGTGTGTTGTTGAACTTGATAAACAACGCTTTTTATGCCGTGAATGAAAAAAAGAAGAAATATACTGAGGGGTCTTATCAACCGACCGTTACAGTGACGACGCAGCAGTCGGACAACCAAATTCTTATAAAAGTTCGAGACAATGGTACAGGAATGCCCGAAAGCGTGAAAGACAAAGTTTTCCAACCGTTTTTTACGACCAAACCGACGGGTTCAGGCACGGGTTTAGGCTTATCCATCAGTTATGACATTGTCACCAAAGGACATGGTGGCAGATTAGGAATTGAAACAAAAGAAGGAGAATTTACTGAATTTATTATCCATTTACCCATTTTGGGGAATTAAAAATTAAAAATTAAAAGTTAAGAATTAAAAATATGCAAGCAATTGATAATCAATTCATTGAAATCTTAATTCATTTTCATTTTCATTTTCATTTTCATTTTCATTTTCATTTTCTTATTCCTAAAAACAAAATAAAGTTATTAACCATATTTGGCAATAGATTGGCTGCCCCTTAATTTTTAATTTTTAATTTTTAATTTCCTTTCCTTACCTTTGACAAAACAATCGTTGCAGATGAATATTTTAGTTGTTGATGACGAACAAGACATCAAATCCTTGTTTCAACAGACTTTTCGGCGTGAAATACGTGAAGGTTTGTATAACTTTTCTTTCAAACATTCGGGAGAAGAGGCTTTAACGTTCCTGAAAGAAAACGCGCACAAGGCGATTTTAATCCTTTCGGACATTAATATGCCGGGCATGACGGGCATCGAATTGTTGCGCCGTGTGCGATTGGACCACCCGACACCGCCGCCCGTTATTATGATGATAACGGCTTATGGCGACAAAGAAAATTTTGAGCAAGCGCAGCGATACGGTGCCAATGATTTTTTGAATAAACCAATTGACTTCACATCTTTAAAAGAAAAACTAACGCATCTTCTATGAAGACCAAAATTATGATTGTGGATGATGAGAATGACTTTGAACAACTCATCCGACAAAAGTTTCGCCGCCAAATCCGCGAGCAAGAATACGAATTCGTTTTTGCTGAAAATGGCAAAATTGCTTTAGATAAATTGGATGAACAGCCCGATGTTGACATCGTTTTTAGCGATATTAATATGCCTGTCATGGATGGTCTAACGCTGTTGAGCAAATTGAACGAAAAAAATCCCTTACTAAAGGCAGTAATCGTATCGGCTTACGGCGATATGGAGAACATCCGCGTGGCGATGAATCGCGGCGCGTTCGATTTTATTTGCAAACCGATTCAATTTGAGGATTTAGAATTGACGCTTCTAAAAACTTTGAAATATGTCGCGCAAATGCGGGAAACGATTAAGGCGATTAAAGAAAACAATATTTTGAAGATGTACGTGGACGACAGTGTGCTTCAATTTATGACGAGTTCAGAATACGAAACGTCGTTGTTGGTCAATGAAAACATTGAAGCGAGCATTGTTTTTATGGATATTTGTGGTTTTACGGCGATTTCAGAAAAAGAGTCCGCCAATTTCGTCGTCAATCTTATCAATAAATACTTCGATTTGATGGTCAAAGAAATCATCGCGCATGGTGGTTACATTGATAAGTTTTTGGGCGATGCGGTGATGGCTGTTTTCCGAGGCGATTTTCATTTAGATAGAGCAATCGAAGCATCTTTGGCGGTTCATAAAGCAATTGCGGCGCAAAAAGAGGAAATGTCCACCAAAGAAACCTTTTTTCCGAAAGTATCTATTGGCATCAATTCGGGCGAAATGATCTCGGGCAATATTGGTTCGGCGGCTTTAAAACGTTTGGATTTTACGGTTATTGGCGATGTCGTGAACACCTCTCAACGCCTACAATCCGCCGCACAACCGGGGCAAACGGTTATCAGTAAAGCCTTATTTGAACAAGTCAAAAACTCCTTCAATTGTCAAGTGATTGGCGATATTTCGGTTAAAAACAAAGCGGAACCGATTACGATTTATGAAGTGATTGACTGATTAATGAAATAGGATTAGAGCAATTAGAAAGGATTTAATAGGATTATTTACGCGACTACATAGGGCGTGGGCGTGTAAGAAATCCTATTAAATCCTTTCTAATTATCCTAATCCTACTTCAATAGAAAAAATAGGACCCCTCAGTATAAAACACAAAAAAGCCTTTGCACCGCGTGGTGCAAAGGCTTTTCTGATGTACCACGACTTTAAAGTCGCGCCACGTTCCTCAAAAAGGCGTTTTATACTGAGGGGTCCTCTTTTCGGAATTAATCCACAATCATCGTCGCGTGGTCGAGTTGTTGCTGGCGCATATTGGTCGGCAAAGTGCGGTATTCGTACTGTTGATTGCGCAATTGCGGCGTGAAACCCGCGTCGCGGATGGCTTGTTGGATGCCGTCGGCGGTGAAACGGAAGGCGGCACCCGCGGCCGAAACGACGTTTTCTTCAATCATAATGCTGCCAAAATCGTTCGCACCCGCGTGCAAACAGACCTGCGCGACTTGCTTTCCGACGGTCAACCACGAGGCTTGAATATTTTTGACATTCGGCAACATAATCCGACTCATGGCAATCATCCGAATGTATTCGTCGCCCGTTACGGTGTTGCGCGCGCGTTTTATTTTTTTCAAAAGCGTTCCTTCATCCATAAACGGCCACGGAATAAACGCCAAAAAACCATTGGCGTCATCGGGCTTTTGCGCTTGAACGCTGCGAATTTTGACCAAATGTTGGAATCGTTCCAAGTTCGTTTCGATGTGTCCAAACATCATCGTTGCGGACGTCGTTAGGCGCAATTGGTGCGCTTGACGCATCACTTCGAGCCATTCTTCGGCGCCACATTTTCCTTTAGAAATCAAGCGGCGAACGCGGTCGTCGAGAATTTCGGCACCCGCGCCCGGGAGCGAATCGAGTCCTGCTTCTTTCAAAGCCTTCAAGACGTCGTAATGCGTTGATTTCTCCAACTTCGTAATGTGAGCGATTTCGGGCGGTCCGAGTGCGTGTAGTTTGAGCGTTGGATAGAGTTTTTTCAAATTTTGGAACAAATCCACGTAAAAAGCGAGACCTAAATCGGGATGATGCCCGCCCTGCAGCAACAATTGCTCGCCGCCAAATTGGAACGTCTCTTCAATTTTGGGAATATATTCGGCAATCGTTGTCGTGTAGGCTTCGTCGTGGCCAGGACGGCGGTAGAAATTACAAAATTTGCAATTGGCATTGCAAACGTTGGTCGTATTAGAATTTCTATCAATAATCCACGTGACGTTTTGACTCGGCACTTGCGTCATGCGTAAGCGATTGGCCACGTACATGAGTTCGGTTGTGGCGGCATTTTCAAAGAGAAAAACGCCTTCTTCGGGCGTGAGAAAGTCGAAATCGAGGGCGCGCGTGAGCAGCTTATCTATTGTCATTTTTTTAGGCGTTTAGCGATTGACCAACTTTGAGAAGTGAATCAACCCGATATTCAAATAGTGTAACAAAAGTAGGAAAACGAAGTTGAGGAACGCTGCCTTTTTTTTAGAATTAAAAAGTGAAGTCGCTATCTAATGCGTTTGGCACTTCATTTTTCATTTACCCTTTTTCATTTACCCTTTTTCATTCATCTCGCTCTTTTCCGTCCGTCATAAACCACGTCGGCGATTCATCATAGGGGTCGCCATGATAATTTATCGTAATTTCTTCACCCGCTCTGATGTCGCGCACGGCAAAAATCTCGATGGTTTGCCCGTCGAAATCCATTCCATAATCCGCGTTTGACGGCGCCACGTGATTGTACAGCGAGCCATAGCCGAGCGCAATGACGCACTGTTCGTTGTCGTCACCCCAAAGAAAATAGTAATCGTACAAAGTCGTTTTGTCCAAAATCGGTATTTCGCCGACTTTCATCACAATAACGGGGCAAAGTTCGATGGCTTCGTCTTTCAAAATATCAGCGCTCGTAAAAACGCCGCGCCCGCCTAAATCACTGTCCGCGATGAATAAAGCTGGATTTCTCAATGCTTAGATTGTTTTAGAAAGATTCCAAATTCCAAATTTCAAGGCGCAAGAAGTTGATTATCAGCCACTTGCAAAACTTAATTTGATATTTTTGATTTGTTTTCTACTCTTTGAGTTATAAAAAAAGGCTGTCTTAATCGTTGTCGATTATTCGTTATTTCTTACTATTTCGACGTGAACTTGATAGATTTCAAGCAATTGCGGCGCAATAATAAGGCAATAATTAATAATCAACAACGATTGAGACAGCCTTAAAAAATCTAATTGTCAGATTTTAAACGCGGAAAAAATCAATTGGAACAATCAATTAAACGTGTTGAGTTTTTTAGAAATTTCGTCCACCAATTTCTTTTGGCTTTCGATTTTTGCTTTTTGCTCTTCTTGCTGCTTCAAATTCGTTTGAATATCCGCTTCGGCTTGAATGATTTTTTTCTTCCAGTTTTCGATGTCTTTCACCAAATCGGTGTTTTTATCTTCCAACTTTTTTTCGGCTTTTTCCATTTTTTTCAAGTCGTCTTGCTGGTCGCCGAGCTGCTTTTTGGTTTGTTCGCGAACGACCAAAAGCGCAAAGTTCTGCAAGATTTTCTCACCTTCCGCGTATTTATCCGCGAATGCTTTGGAATCCACGTAGGCACCGCCCAAATCAATCCATAAGCCGACGGTCGCAATGTCGCCACTTTCAGAAAATTTGGTGTACATATCAATCGTGTTTGCGCCGCCGATTGCCGCAATCATGGCGTTGTCGGTGAGCCATTCGTCGGTTTTTTTGTCCTTCTTGGTGTCACCTTTAAATTGTTTGGCATAGTCTTTCCACAGTTTCTCGGCCTCTTTGACCGTTGTCTTTGGCAAATCGACCGTTAAAGCGTTTTTGCTGCCTTGACTCATAACGCGCTCGCCTTCGCGAACGGTTGCGAAAGCCGCACCGCCTTTTGTGGTCAATTGGGCGTGAGATACTGAGGGGTCCGCGAGAAGCGTAATCGCCGCAGCGATAAGGAGATTTTTAAGATTCATACTAACGTTTTTTTAAATGTAAAAAAAATATGTTTAAAAATTGGGCGCGATAAACAGAAAAGTCTGTTGACTTTGGTTTAAAATTGTCTTTTAAAACGCCTCATAAAGGTACATCTGTTCAAGGATTCTCAACTAAAACGAGCAAAATATTTCTAAAAAATTACAACTCATGACCGTCACGAAATTTCTAATTCTAATTTTTAGTTCACTCAGTTTGACCGTTTTGAATGGTCAAAACATCGACCGCGCCAACGACCTCTACAAAAACGGAGGGTTTGCGGAAGCCATTCCCATCTACGAAGCGCTCTTGGCAAAAAAACCAAATGCATTGGCGCTAAAGGTCAAATTAGCCAATTGTCACCGCATTTTGAGCCATCCCGTGCAAGCAGCGCGCCTTTTTGCCGAGATTGTCGAGACAAAAGAAGCCAAACCACTCGACTTTATGCACTATGGTGAAACGCTGATGATGCTCGAAAAGTACGACTCGGCTAAAATTCTTTTCAGAAAATTCACGGATTTAAAGCCAGACGATGAACGCGGCTTGTTATTATTGCGTAACGTTGACAAAGTGAAGACGCTGCGTCCGCTTTTCGGTGGCGTCACAGTTTTTCCATTTTTACACAACTCCGATGCCGACGACAATGCGCCGATTTGGTCACCGCTTGGAATCATTTTCGCGAGTGACCGTGCCTTGAGTTTTAAACTTTTGAAAGAAAAAAATCCAGCAACGGGACGCGACTACACCAATATCTATCTCGCTGAACGGCTTGACGATTCCACGTTTAATGTGCCAAAAGTTTATTCGTCAAAATTAGCCGAACTCAATCGCAATACCTCAAATGCAACTTTTACGGCCGATGGACAACGCGTTTATTTTTGTCAAAATGGCAATACACCGAGTAAAGGCGGCGCCTATAATATGCAGGTTTTCACGGCAGAAACAACGGGAACGGGTTGGAAAAACGTGGAATTGATGCCTTTTTGCACGCCCGAAAATAATTATATGTACCCCTCAGTATCGCCCGACGGACAACGCCTTTTTTTGGTCGCGGAGCGCAACGGTGGCATGGGCGGATTGGATTTATACGTGGCCAACAAAACCAAAAAAGGTTGGTCGCGGCTCGAAAACTTGGGCGAAAAAGTCAACACGGCGGCGCACGAAGGCTTTCCTTTTTCGGCGCAAGGCGGCAAGCTCTATTTCTGTTCAAAAGGTCACGCGGGTTACGGTGGTTACGATATTTTCGTTACCGAACAAGACACGACAACGGGAGAGTGGCGATTGCCCAAAAATATCGGCACACCGTTCAACAGTCCTTACGATGATATTTCCATTTGTTTTGATTTGACCAATCAACGCGGTGCTTTTACGTCAACGCGCGGTGGACGCGGCGACGACCTTTTTTTGTTCACAATTGATGCTGAATTGGCGCAACGGCAAGCGGATTTAGCATTGGCTAACGCGGCGCTAAAGAACGTGGAATCAACGACTTACGTACCAAAACGGGAAGAGAAAAAGCCCATTAGAGACATCAATACCGAGCCGCTTACGCAACCTAAATTGATTGAAGATGCGCCGATAAAAGTGGTTGAAACGGTGTTTGTCTCTCAGCCTAAATTAGAAGAAAAAACGCCGATAGAAGCCGTCGAAACGCCGCCCGTTCCACAACCGAAATTGGCGGAAAAACCTGTAATCGAAGAAGTTGCAATAACGCCCGATGTGCCGCAACCTAAAGTTGAGGTGGAAAAAGAAGTCAAAATGATGGTGGAAATGCCGCCCGTTCCACAGCCTAAATTGGCAGAAAAAACCAGCGTAGAAAAAACGGTGGAAACGGCAGAAACGGCGCAACAAGCGCCTAAAAAAGTGGAAGGCATCTCGATTGCCGTTGACCCTAAGCCAGAAAGGGACCCCTCAGTATCCGCCGTAAAAATGCCGTATTTGAAGCAGATTCAAGCCTTAATTGATGGACAAAATGCCGCAAAGAACAGCGTTTTTGTTATCGACAACATCAATTATGGCGATGTGGCGGCGACAAACATCACGCCCGACCTCGCGCTTGCCCTTGACAGAATTGCGGAATTTTTGTCGAAAAATCGAAAATTGACGATTGAAATCGTTGAACACACCGAAACGATGAACCTCGACGACGCGCGCGCCAAGCAAATCTCAACCGCCCGCGCGGAAAGCGTCGTTCAATATTTGGTGTCGCAAGGCGTAAATGCCAAACGGATTTCAGCGCAAGGTTTTGGCCGCATCCGACCGCTAAAAGATTGTCGAAACGGCGATTGCAAAGCGGATGAAGATGAAAAAAATCGACGGATTGATGTGAAAATTAATGGTGTTTTGTAGAGGCGCAATATTGGCAAAATCAGCCCT
>JAYUKJ010000813.1:0-2515 GCA_043764555.1 Saprospiraceae bacterium | reverse complement strand
TGATTGTGATTTCGGAATAGAATTTTACGGATTTTTACGGATTTTTTAGCTACGGATTTACGAATTTTTAGCCACGGATTTACGAATTTTTAGCTACGGATTTACGAATTTTTAGCCACGGATTTACGGATTTTACGGATTTACGGATTCTAAATTTACCCTAATTCTTGAAAAAGAGACCCCTCAGTATAAACACCGTTTTTGCTCAAAAATCGAGCAAAACGGCGTTTATACTGAGGGGTCTTTCTTTGAAAATAATTGAGCAATTTTACCACATTATTCTCGAAAAACGTTAGAATTTCCAAAAAACGTGTACTTTCAGTTCGCATTTTTAAACAATTTAAAATTTCAATAGAATGAAAAACATTTTGACCTTATGCCTCGTTTGCCTCCTTTTTGTGGGCAACACTTTTGCTCAAAACGGGCAAAACATCGCTTTCGATTTGGCGAAAAAGAACAGAAAAATCACGCTCAACGGGCTGAAAACGAGCAAAACGGGCGCCTATGGTGCTGGCTCTTTCACGACTTCCGAGCTTGCCGTTGCCCTCAAAAACCCCGAGCCATTCATCGCTTTTTCGATGTCAATTGACGGTACTAACCTCGCTTCGGACATGATTGCAATCGAATTGCAAACGCAAACGAACGGCAAATGGAACGCGTGGGAAACCGTGGACGCGAACCACGATTTTGAGCAAAATGCCAGAAAATTCGTAACGAATATGCGCGAACTCGACAAAGCAACCACGGCAATTCGCGTGAAAATCACGTCAAAATCAGCAGAAATGCGCTTAAAATCGTTTAAAATCCGCCTTTTTGCCGCAGGCAATATTTCAACGGGTGACGTCAATACCGCGACGCCCGAAGGCTTGTGCGTCAAACCGCCCGCTACTTCACGTGGTGCTTGGGGCGCAGGATTGGGTTTAACGGACAATATTTTCAGTGGCAATCCTACTTTCGTCAACGTCACGCACCTCATCGTTCACCACAGTGCAACGGGCAATACGAGCAGTAATTGGGCCGCCGTTGTTGCCTCATTTTTCGACACCCACGTGAATACAAATGGTTGGGCAGACATAGGCTATAATTATTTAATAGCACCCGACGGCACACTCTTCGTTGGACGCGGCGGCGGCGAAAATGTGCAAGGCGCTCATTTTTGCGGACTAAATGCGAACACAATGGGCATCTGCATGATTGGTACTTACACAACCGAGGCACCGACGGCGATTTCTGTTGAAAAACTCAAAAAAGTGTTAGCATGGAAAGCCTCCGAAAAGGGAATTGACCCCACTGGAAGGTCACCTTTGGCGAATTATCCCAACAGTTATTCCAACATTAGCGGACATCGTGACGGTTGTGCGACCTCTTGCCCCGGTGATTTGATTTATGCGCAATTGTCCACAATTCAGCAAAATGTAAAAACAGAAATTGCGGTCTGCGCAACCGCCACAAATGACCTTTTTACTGAGGGGTCCTTTCGAATTGCGCCAAATCCGAACAACGGACAGTTTCAAATCTCAGCAGTTTTGAAAGAAAAAATGGATGGTTTACCGCTCATTTTATCGGTTTATGGCTTAGATGGAAAGGCGATTTTTGAAGAAAAAATTGATAATTTAAGCCTCGATTTCAATCAAAATATTCAATTGCCAAACGTTGCAAAAGGCGTGTATTTGGTGCGTTTAAGAAGTGGCGACAAGGCGTTTTCGGAAAAAATTCAAGTGTTTTAAATCTAAATCACGCGTGAATCCGAATAACAAACTACCTTGCCCGAGCGTTTTGCATCGTGATTTGTGTTTTTAGTTTTCATTAAAAAATAAGAAACTATGAAAAATATATGCCTTCTAATACTTTCATTATCAATGGTTTATGGCTGCACTTACACCCTAAAAGTGAAAGACGGCAAAACCGCTTACGACCTAAAACAGTACGCCGTAGCGACCAATTTTTTGCAAAAAGAATTTGCGAAAGCGAAAACTAAAGGTGAAAAAGGTAAAATTGCCTTCCAACTTGGCGAGTCTTTTCGACAAATGCACAACGACGCAAAGGCGACCGTTTGGTACAAACAAGCCTACGATAATGGGTCAAATTTGGACGCTTTGCGCGAATATACGTACTGTTTGAAACGCGCCGAAAACTACAAAGATGCGGCGGCAGCGTTCAAAACATTGGGTCTTGAAATCGGTTCGCCTTACGAATATCGGCGTGAAATCACGGCCTGCAACGTCGCACAAGGCTGGATTGACGATGCCAAATACGCGGGATTTACGGTCGAAACGGCAGGATTTAATTCGCCCGCCGCCGATTATTCGCCCGCCGTAATTGACGGAGGTAAGGTCGTTATTTCGTCCGACCGCGCGGCTTCGACGGGTGCTGCAAACTATACTTGGACGGGTAATAAATTTTCAGATTTATATATTATTGAAAATAATGCTGCAAAAACGTTTGACAGTCAAATAAATACGCCCTTCAACGAAGCAACCGCCGCATTCTCGGGCGATTTTACAGATATGTTTTT
>JAYUKJ010000812.1:0-2516 GCA_043764555.1 Saprospiraceae bacterium | reverse complement strand
AGTTTCAGCGTCAAAAGCGAACGGAAGATGCCATTGTTGACAGCATTTCTACGTTGGTTACATTGCCTTTTTCACCAAAAAATAATTAAAACGAATGGAAAATCAATACAAAAAAACGGCATTTCTAACAATCATTTTCCTCTTTTTTGCAACGGCAATAACGGCGCAAATCAAATCCACTAAAGATTTGCCCGTGAGCTACGAAAACGAAAAAGACACCATCTACAAACTCGGTAAAGGCGATGTGTTACACGTCACTTTCGACTCCGTTTATCTGTTCAATCAGAAGCGTTACGATGATGTTACGCGGCTCTTGGCTTATCGCGATTTTGTGCGCAACAAAGACCCGATGTCGAAGGCTTTTTCGACCGTTTGGGAGAGCCAAAGTCAAGCCTTAGATTCGCTCGAAAAATACATTAACCAATTGAAAATCAACGCCGATAAGACCGCGCAAACGGGTGAGGATTTGGCAAAAAATACGATTAAAATTGCCCAATCTGCTGATGTCAAATTGGACTCCGTCAACGTGAAATTGACCGTTGCCCAAGACAAATTAAACGCCGCAAATACGCATTTGGACACTGCTGTCAAATTAATAAAACAAGACATTCGTTGGCGCTGGTTGAAGAATGTGGCATTGGTTGCCGTCGGGGCTTTATTGGGTTATTTTATCGCCAAATAGGAGAAATTCTTAATGGCTAATTTTCAGGGTTTTAATTCTTAATTTCTAATTTTTAATTCAAAAAATGATACAATTCGTTATCGAAGCACTTGACCACACGGACGCCGAAGGATTGAGCCGCCGCATGGCCGTTCGCGAGAAGCATTTAGCGGGAGCTGCCGCTTTAAAACACAGCGGCAATTACATTTTAGGCGGTGCAAAATTGGACGATGAAGGCAAAATGATTGGCTCAACAATGGTGTTGCAATTTGAAACCGAAGCCGATTTTAAAGCCTATTTTGCGGAAGAACCGTACATAAAAGGCAATGTTTGGGGCAAAACAGACGTCTATAAATTTCGCGTTGCGAATGTCGTAAGTAATGGTTAATGATTAATGGAGCCGTGATTTTTACGAAAACGCCGTTTTTCGCTCATAATTGAGTGGAAAACGGCGTTTATACTGAGGGGGCCTATTTCGGGTTAATCAACAATTAAATTAACGCAATAAACTTTTAATGCGCTGATATTGCCCTTCATTCGTCGAGCGGCCCGAGCAATTTTTAGCCGCTGCTTGTGCCTCAATGTTTTGAACCCGATTTGGCGGACTCGGATGTGTACTCAAAAACTCAGGTGTACCGCCTTGGCTGCCAATTTTTTTGAAAAAACCCGCGGCACCCGCCGAATTATATTCCGTTCCGCAAAGGTACGAAACACTCATATTGTCGGCTTCCGTTTCGTGGTTTCGGCTGAATTTTAGACCGATAACGGCTGAACTCATTTGCGCGACTTGTTGCGCTGTTCTCTGCGTATTTGAGTCTTTTCGCGCCGTTGCCGCGCCCGCCGCGATGGAGGCAATCATCTGAACGCCGTATAAATCAACCATTTGTTTCATAGAATGCCGCTTGTCCGCGTGCGCAATTTCATGCCCCATAACGCCCGCTAATTGGTCTTCTGAATCCAAATATTTTATCAAACCCGTATAGACGTAAATGTAGCCGCCGGGCGTGCAAAAAGCGTTCAATGTTTTGGAATCATTGATGATTTTCACTTCCCACGGAAAATCTTTAGCGTGTTCAACGGTGCCGCTATTTAGGATTTTGCGCGTGATATTGCGCACATAATTATACACTTCTTGGTTGCCCTGCTCGGACAAAATGGGGTATTCACTCGGTTTTGAGCGAATTTCGGCGTCCGTTTGCTTGCCCATTTCCACGTCTTGCGTGATGTCGGGCATGAAGACACTGCGAACGGCGGCGCATTGAAAGTGGTAAAATGAAGCGGCAACGAGCGCGACGGGGAGCATGAATTTTTTCATGATAATGAGTTTTTTTTAATATTAATTTTTCGCGATGGCGATGTCAAAACTGCCGTCGTTTTTAGTGGTGAAAACTTTTCCTTTTCGGCGTTGAGAGATGCCTTTTTCAAAATCTTCGTAGCCAATGATGTTATTTTTATTGTCGTAATACAACCAACGTCCTTGTTTTAAGCCGTCTTTGTAGGTACCAAATATTTTCAATCCGTTTTTATCAAAAACTTCTTCGGTTGCTTCCGACCCCGTGTAATCGGGTTTGGGGCAAGCGAAATTTTTGGCAGGTTTGGAATAGATTTTTTTGTAAATCGCCTTACCCGCGTCGTCATATTTGAAATGCGTGCCAACGGGCGTCATTTTGCAAAACATCCCTTCTTCAATGACTTGTTTGCCGCGCAAAAAATTAATCCAACACGGTTTGTCGCCGTTGCATTTTTGCATGAAGTTTTTTTGCTCCTCTTCATACTTACGATACACATCGACCGTAACGATTTTTTCATCGACTTTAAAAACGCTACCGACGTTTGAGAGCTTAACGGTATGCAC
>JAYUKJ010000811.1:0-8525 GCA_043764555.1 Saprospiraceae bacterium | reverse complement strand
GCAGCGAAGACTTCAAAGATGCTGACAATACGAGTCCGTGGCTCGACCAACCGAATGCGTTGGAACAACTCAAAATGCTGCCTAAATACGCCGAATTCACGCCCGTTTTGCAGGAAAAACTCGTCGGCTGGGTCAACGATGGTTACATTATTTTGGAAGATTTCTTTTCTAAAGAACAAGTTCAACAAGCGAATATCGACGTCGAGCGGCTTCTGAAAACCTGTGACATTGAGCAATTACCGAACGGGAAAATTATGTTTGCTTTCAAAAAATCGGACATTTTACGCAGCATGGCCGCTGATAGTCAATTGATTGCGCTTTTAGAATTCATTTTGGGTAAAGAAATTATTCCGTTCCAGACCATCAATTTCATTCACGGCAGCGAGCAACGCGCGCATTCCGACAGCATTCACATGACGACGCACCCGCAGGGCTATATGCTCGCGTCGTGGATTGCCCTCGAAGACACCGACGCCGATAATGGACCACTTTTATATTATCCTGGAAGCCACCGTTTGCCTTATTTGATGAACAAAGATTACGCCCACAAAAGCTCGTTTTTGACCGTTGACAGCAACTACACAGGCTACGAAAACAAGGTGGAAGAAGTCATTACGCACACCGATTTTCCAATGCACACGCTCCACGTTAAGGCGGGTTCGTTGTTGATTTGGCACGCCAATTTAATTCACGGCGGCAGCGCAATTAACGACCCTCGACGGACACGAAAGAGCATGGTGACGCATTATTACGCGAAAGATGTCGTTAAATACCACGAAATCACGCAACGACCGAGCTTGTTGACGCCTTAAAGTAGTCGGCAACTTTAGTTGCCGCGTGATTTTAGCGGCAACTAAAGTTGCCGACTACTGTCTATCAATCGTACATATTCCTCCTTAGAATCAATGTCTTTTAAGACCGAATTTGTCGGCATTTCCACCAAATACACGTGTTCAGCGTGTGTTTTAACAATCGGTTTACACCCCTCAGTATCGGTGAGCTGTAGGATGCTTTTCCGATACACATTAGAAAAAATCGTTGGATTGCCGCGCTTCCCTTCAAACGTCGGTTGCACGATGGCTTGCGGGTCTTTTTCTCGAATAATCAAAAACTGTTGTGCCAAAAACTGGTATTCCGCCGCCGTGATAAACGGCATATCCGACAAACAAATCAGGTAGCCGACGCTTGCCAAATCAGCCGCTTCAACGCCCGTTTGAATGGTCGTCGTCATGCCTTTTTCGTAGTGTTTGTTCGTCAAAATGGTGAAAAAAGGCGTGTTTTTAGCATTTATACTGAGGGGTCTTTTTGAAGTTTGAAGTTTGAAGTTTGAAGTTTGAAATGCTAATTCAGTCGCCTGATTCGATTTTCCAATTAGACCCACAGCATCTGATATTTGACGAGTATTCCCAGCCGTTAATACCGCTATCACTTCGTCCGCTTCGTGACCCACGACAACGAGCGTCTCTCCTACCCTCGCCGTCAAAATATTCGACAATGTTGTTTCTAACATCGTTCTTTCACCGAAAGGCAGCAACAATTTGTTGTCCTCACCCATTCGCCGCGACAAACCCGCGGCCAGCACGATTGCGGTAAGTTGTCCTGTCATAACTTTTTTAGCGTATTTTAAAAATTTAAAAGAGTTGTTATGTGTAAAGGTAAATTAGGTTTATCTTGCTGCCTCAACCCACGTAATGGGTTACAATTTGAGATTTGGCAACTTTTAAAAAATTGTCAAATCTTGACCAACAAAATAACAAACAATTGCTGAATAAACAGTGTGGTCTAAATTAAATGGTTTTTAAATTTTCACAAAACGTTGAATATCAGATACTTAGGCTCTAATTTCAAACAATTTTACAACAAACCGACTACTCAACAAACTGTTCTAATTCCTTTTTCAATCCAAAAGTCTCACTATTTTATGAAACGAAACTTACTCCTAACACTCCTCTGCGCCCTTTGTGCATCGGCTATTTATGCCCAAGAGATAACCGTCGCGGGACACGTCACGGAATCCGAAAACGGCGAACCCATTCCAGGCGTTAGCGTTCGGATTCAGAGCAAAAACAACCGCGGCACCTTGACCGACCTTGAAGGTAATTACAGCCTCAAAATGCCCGGCGACGAAACCCTCATCTTTTCCGCCGTTGGTTTTTCAACCGTTGAAGTTGCGGTCAACAAGCAATCTAAGTTGGATATTGCCCTGAAACCCGTCATTTCGACGCTCGAAAACGTGGTTGTCGTTGGTTACGGCACCCAAAAGAAGAGCCAATTGACGGGCGCTATTTCCTCCGTTCGCGCCGACGACATCCGAGACCAACCCGTTTCAAACCTCGCGTCGAGCCTTCAAGGACGCGTTTCAGGTATGAACGTTATCAGTCCTTCGGGTACGCCGGGCGCGGGTTTATTGGTCTCAATTCGCGGTTACAACGCGCCACTTTACGTGATTGACGGCATTCCGCAGCTCGCCGAAAGCAATTCAGCGCTGTCAACGTCGTTCGATTTGAGCGGCAATCCGAACGGACAAGGGCAGACGACCAGCTCGATTTCGGACATCAATCCGAACGATATTGAGTCCGTCGAAATCCTAAAAGACGCCGCTGCGGCCGCTATTTACGGCGCGCGTGCCGCAAATGGTGTCGTTTTAATCACGACAAAACGCGGTAAAAAAGGTCGTCCCGAAGCCAGTTTCAACTATTACACGGGCGTTCAACGCGTCGCGCGTCCCATAAAATTCATGAATTCGCAGCAATTCGTTGACTTGATTGAAGAAGGCCGCGCGAACGATTTGGCACTTTACAAAAAAGACAAAAACTATTTTGGTAAAGATTTCGACCCCTCAGTATTGACGGAACCTTTGGCGAATTTTGACGTCGCCAAAAGCGCCAATACCAACTGGATTGACGCCATTACGCGCGCCGCGCCGATTAGCAACTACGAAATGTCGTTCAGAAATGGCAACGACGACACACGTTATTATACGAGTGTCGGGTATTTTGACCAACAAGGCGTGATTATCAACAATTTTTACCGCCGATTGACCTATAAACTCAATCTTGACCACAATTTGACGGACAAATTTGTGGTTGGCACGACGATTAATTTCGCCTATTCCCGCAATCGCCGCAGCTTCAACGACAACACCTACACGGGTATCGTGACGAATGCTTTAGGCGCGTCGCCTTTCATGCCCGTCCGAGAAGCGGATGGTTCGTATGCTGATTATACCAACTATCAATCGTCGTGGTTGTCGGATAATCCCGTCAAATCGGCGAACGAAATCCAAGCCTACACCAGCAGTTTCCGCGTTTTGGCGACAACTTACGGGCAATATGACTTCAATAAATACTTGAAAGCCAAAACATCTTGGTCAACCGATGCCACGTTTTTGTTCGACAATCAGTTCAAATCCGCTTTAACAAACGACGCAGCGGCGGTGAGCGGAGAAGCCGTTGAAGCATCATTCCGAAACATCACTTGGCTCAACGAAAACACCTTGAGTTACAACCGCAGTTTTGGCAAAAACAACCTCACTTTGTTGGGCGCCGCAACCTACCAACACACCGACATCAAAAACGGTTACGCCATCGGCCGCGGCTTTCCAAACGGCATTTCAGACATCGGTAGCGCCGTTCAAACAAAAGTTTTACGCACGCAACCGCCGCCTTTTGGCTTGATTTCATACATTGCCCGCGCCAATTATGACTTTTCAAATCGGTATTTCATAACGGCTTCCGTTCGCGTTGACGGCTCATCGCGTTTCTCTAAAAGCAACCAATATGGCTCGTTTCCAGCTATCGCAACGGCGTGGCGCATCAGCGACGAAGCCTTTTTTGCGCCGCTAAAAAACGTCTTTACGGACGCCAAAATACGCCTAAGTTACGGCTTGTCGGGTGACCAAGAAATCGGCAGTTTCAACAACCAAAGCTACTACCGCGCGTCACCTTACGACGGCAAAGCGGGTACCCAACTCCGCAACCTTGCCGACCCTAATTTGACGTGGCAAGTCAATCGCTCCTTCAATTTTGGTATTGATTACGAAATCAAAGGCGGTCGTTTCAACGGCGCTTTCGAGTTTTTTCAATCCAGCAAAACACGTTTGTTGAGCGAAGACGCCGTAGCTGGCACAACGGGCTTTGCAAGCGTTACGCGCAACAGCGGCGAGGTGCAAAACATCGGTGTTGAAGCCAACCTAAACGCCCAAATACTGAGGGGTTCGGCTTTGAAATGGACGGTCAACTTCAACACGACTTTTGCCAAAAATAAAATCATTAGCCAAACGACCGACAACATTTTAATCAACGCTTACAGTGATTTGGAAGCAACGCACATCTTAAAAGTCGGTCAACCCGTCGGCTCATTTTACGGCTTGAAATCAACGGGTATTGACGCACAAACGGGCGATGCAACGTTTGAAGACACAAACGGCGACGGCACAATTGACTACAACGATGCCCAAGTAATCGGAAAAGCATTGCCAACTTTTTTCGGTGGATTAACAAATAACTTAACGTATAAAGGTTTCGATTTGAACGTTTTCTGTCGCTATTCGGCGGGCAATCAGGTCTATAACCTCATCCGCGCAACGACCGAAAATTTGGGTTGGGGCAACGACGGCGGTTTGAGTTCAATTTATGCTAACAACACAACAAACGTTTTGGACCGTTGGAAAAAACCGGGCGACAACGCTAACTACGGACGCGCTGCGTTTATTAATCCGAATTTCTACCAAAACTCGTCGCAATTCGTTGAAAATGCGTCGTTTTTCCGCATTCAAAACGTCACGCTCGGCTACAATTTCCGCAACATCAAAGGCATCGCGGGACTGCGCATTTACGCCGAGGCGCAAAACCTGTACGTCTTGACGCGCTACAAAGGTTTCGACCCCGAAGTATCCTCAAACGGTGGTTTATCCGACCGAACAGCGGGCGTTGACTACGGCGCTTATCCGTCGGCAAGAACGTTTTTGATGGGCATCAATTTGAAATTCTAATACGTCGTATCACGAACTTCAGTCCGTGAATGTCTAAAGAGTCACGGACTGAAGTCCGTGATACAAAAAAAAGACCCCTCAGTATAAAATCGTTTTTAACGGTATTTTCGACAAAAAATAAGATAAAAATAAAAGACTTAATTAGTTGATTATCAACAGATTAAATCGATAAAATACAAGAAAATGAAAGTTTTAAAACTTTGCTTACTCCTTACATTAATCGCCTCTTTCACGGCGTGTAATCTGCTCGATGAGCAATCACCGAACGAAATTCCCGCGCTTGATGCCATCAAAAACGGTGCAAGTGCCGAAGCCGCTTTGTACGGCATTTACAATTCGATGCAACAAAAAGGCTACTACGGTGGTCAATTCGCACTCATCGGTGAAGCCATGACGGACAATGCCGCAACGGGCGGCTATCAAGTCATTTCGCTCGACGAATTGGGCAACAAAGCCGTGACGCCCGCCAATGTGTTGACCGAAGAATTGTGGTTGTCCGCTTATCGCGTCGTCGCTAATTGCAACGGACTTTTGACGGCTTTACCCAAAGTTTCGGACTTAGCACTTGCGCGCAAAAAAGACATTGAAGGTCAAGCGCGCGCAATTCGTGCTTTGGCGCATTTCGATTTGTTGCGCTATTTTGGCGAGCATTGGAAAGCTAATTCCACTTTCGGTGTGCCAATCGTCACGACCGTTCAAACGATTAACGACCGTCCTGCGCGCGCGACCGTCGGCGCTGTTTATAAAGTCGTAACAGACGAATTGACGGCGGCTTTGGGTTTGTTGGACGCCGCAAAGGAGACCCCTCAGTATGTCAACGTTCAGACGGTCAACGCGTTGTTGGCGCGGGTCTATTTGTACCAAAAACAAATGGCTAAAGCGGCTGAATACGCCACAAAGGTCATTAATTCAAAGAAATATGACCTTTTAGACGCCAAAGATTACGGCACTGTTTTCAGCGGTCGCCGCACGTCCGAATCCATTTTTGAATTGGCTTTTGATGTCCAAAACAAAAGCGCTTACAACGGTTTGACTTACGCCCGCGACGAGGCAGCGCGTCCCGAAGTGAATTTTATGGCGTCTGCGGACTTGAATGATTTTTTCACAAACACGCGCAGCGGCGACATCCGCGCAACTTTAGTGAATTTTGATTCAACGGCTAACGATTTAACGATTCAACCAAACGGCAGAACCGAAAAATACCGTGGCGAAGACATCCGCGACAATCCCGCATACATCATTCGTTTGGCGGAAATGTACCTCATTCGCGCCGAAGCAAAAGGCAAAGTGGACGGTTTGGCGGACATCAACGCCCTTCGAGCAAAACGCGAAATTTACCTTTTGCTCCCAGCAATGGTTTTGACGGATGATGCTTTTCGCACCGCAATTTTGGAAGAACGTCGCGCCGAATTCAATTTTGAAGGGCATCGTTTGTTCGATTTAGCACGGCTGCAACGCTTGAAAACGGACATTGGCATTGCCGATTTCCGCAGCATTGCCCCGATTCCTGGCCGTGAAATCAAAGCGGCGGGTTTGACGCAAAACGTTGGTTACTAACGCGTTAAGCATATTTTAAAATAGAAAAAGCCGATTGAACGCGTTGTTCAATCGGCTTTTTTAATTCCCTATTTAATGCTGCACGACGATTTTGGTGCGTTGCCGCTTATTCGTCGCTTTGTCGGTGAGTTCAAACAAATAAATCCCGTTTGTCCACGTCGAAATATCGACGGAAAGGGACCCCTCAGTATTTTGAGCAAAAATGGTCTGTCCGACGGTATTTGAAACGTGGAGCGTGTAATCGCCTTTTTTAAGTTCTAATTGAACCGCCGTATTTGCGGGATTTGGCGAAATAATCAATTGATTATCAGCAACTTCGGTCGGCGTTTCCACGAGCGATTCAGGAATCCAACCACCATTCGATGAGCGCGTTGTTACGCCGCCCGTTTTCAAAGTCATGGCGCGCGCAATGTCAACAAAGTGTTTAACCGTTGAGTTTGCCGCGCTTCGGGTTGTTTGCGGCAATTCGGCGAGCGGTAACAACAATTCCAGCGCGTTTTTCAGTTTCTTCTCCTTAATTTTCTTAAAACCCGCATCGTACTGCACACGCACATCGCGTCGAACACCATTGACATTGACAACGGTATTTTGCGAAAAAGGGTCTTTTTCGTCACCACGCAAAGCAACGCCACCGCAATTCGTACCGCTTGCATTCGTCGGGTTGCCCGTTCGCGTGTTGTCCAAGTGTAGTGTCCCAAGCCACGGACCGGCTGGCGGTTGTGGAATTGTTTTACGCAGGAAAGACCACGCGGCATTGACGGACGTTGACGGCGGTAAGGTGTTGTCCCAAAAATTACCGTGTAGCCAAATATCCGCGTCGTTGCGTCTCTCAAATACCGATTCAATGTAGCGTCCATTCGGATTATTTGGACTTCTGGTGAATGTGTTAAAATTAGGTGGACGTTGGTAAGCGCTAAAAATAATGTCGTTTCCTCTAATGGCCGTTTCATCTTGAACCATCCGCGCGCAATCCATGTGCAGTAAACCAAGGTCTATAAATTCATCCTCGTCTGGATTATAAAAGACTGAACCGTTCAAATTAATACCCGTTGCGCACTGTTGAATCGTTGAGCCGTCAGTCATGATGATGTTCCAATTCATGCCTGCGGACGCGTCGATGCCCGTTCCGAAGTTGTCAATAAGGCTATTTTCTCGGAACCAAAAATGACCAACATCGGCCGCTCTGATGGCCGTACCCGAGCCAAAAGATGAGCGCATGGTGGTATTTCTCAGATTAAGCCAATACAATTTTGATACATCAATGGTTGAATTGGTTAATGTGCAGCCGTCAAAAAGGGTTATCCAACCTCTGTCCGCCAATAAGGCTTGGCAATTTGTAAACGTGCAACGTGTAAATTCTACATTGATGTTCCGCCAATCAAAAAGGGTTGTAATTGCCGTATCTTCCTGTAGCACGAGTGCCCGCTTTGTATTTTGAAAAACGCAATCTGTAAAACCATAATCCACATCGTTAGGGTCAGCGGTCGTATCGGAAGGTTCAGAAACTTCAATAAAGTTCGCTTGGTCAAGCACAGCAGATTGTCCATCAAAAATGACGTTGTTCGCCTTGAAAGTTGACCTTTTTTTGAGCCAAATGGTTCGGGCAACGGCTAATGGTCCCGTTTCGCGAAAAACGGTAGCATCGGCAACGGTTAATTCAAAAGGATTTGTTACGGTAAGGGTTGCGCCATTTGCAATTTTGATGATTGGGTTCGTCCGAGCGGGACCCCTCAGTATCAAGTTGCTTTTGAGCGTAAAAATGTTGTTTGGCTCGAAGCGAAAATGACCGTCGCCCGTAAGATTGAATTGTCCATTGATGATGAGTTCACCGCCGCCTTTCACGATGATTCTTGATTCTAAACCGACGAGATTGATTTTGGCACCAAAATTTAGAATCAATTTACCGCCGTTTTCAACAACGACTTGTGAATTATTCTCAATCCTCAAAATACCGTTTTCTCGAATATCTAAGGTT
>JAYUKJ010000810.1:0-2525 GCA_043764555.1 Saprospiraceae bacterium | reverse complement strand
TCAAATAAACCTTCATCCATGTACCCAAACTTTTTACATTGAACGGTGCGAATTGTTTGAATTTCCGTTAAAGGAATACCACCAACTAAATGTGCTTTAACATCTTCGGGTTCAGGGTCGGGCGTATTGTCCACATACCGTCTGATATTCAATGTAAAATCATTCTTTTCAATTGTGCTAACATCCACCAATTTAGAATACTTGGCTTCTGGTATTTTATTGGTAAAAACGTAATCAATCTTTTCAATATCTTCTGGACGCAACATATTTTGCTTTTTACCTTCTGCAAAATCTTTATCTGCATTGATAAAAAAGACTTTCTTTTTCAGTTCATCGGGTTTATTTTGATTCAACACCAAAATACACGCAGGAATACCCGTACCATAAAACAACTGAGGGGGTAAACTGATAATGCCTTCAATGACATCGGCTGTTAACATACCTTCTCTAATTTCCTTCTCTTTTCCACCTCTAAACAGAACACCGTGCGGCATAACGACAACGACTTTACCCTTTTTCTTGCAAGATGCCAACATGTGCTGAACAAACATCAAATCCGCCTTTTTACCATCTTCGGGCGTAAAACCATAACTAAAACGAGATGTATATTGCATCGTCGCCTTAGAATAGTTTTGCGAAAAAGGCGGATTGGCAATAACTCTATCAAATTGAGTGATTTGTCCATCTTTCACATTCAACGGTTCTGCCAAAGTATCCCCGTATTCAACGGTGTATTTTGTAATATTGTGCAAAATGATATTCATTTTACAAATAGCGACAACAGCGGGGTCATTTTCTTGACCAAACAATTCTAAATCATTGGCATCCTGTCCTTGTTCTTCAATATATTGATGCGATTGAATCAACATACCCCCCGAACCTGCTGTCGGGTCATAGATAGACATACCTTTTTCGGGTTTTAGCAATTGCACTAATAAACGAACCACTAAGTTAGGCGTATAGAATTGCCCACCTTTTTTACCACTTTCATCCGCGAAGTGTTTTAATAAAAACTCATAAGCCGCGCCTAACAAATCTGGGAATTCAAAGTTTTCATTTATCAATGCAGGAAAAGCATTAAATTTCTCGATGATTTTTCCTAAATCATTGTTTTTAACAATTGGCTTTCCATCTACTTCTTTGTTAAAATTAATCCGCCCTTTAAAAACACCCGATAAAGTAGCCGCATTTGCTTCTTCAATGGCATCTAATGCCTTATTGAGCATTTGACCGATGTTGGTTTTAAGATGTTTTATAGGCGGTTGTTCCTTGTCGTTTTCGTCTATAAAACCCTCGTGCCACCTTGCGCGTTTTGGCACAAAAAAAGTGTCGCCATAAGTTACTTTATCTTCTAAAATTTCATTTAAAGTTTCTTCATCAAGGTGGTCGTATTCATCTTTCTTACTGTACTGCATTCTTTTTTGGTCAAAAAGGTCGGACATCCTTTTTAGGAACAACATCCCAAAAATATATTCTTTGTATTCCGAAGCATCCATCTTGCCCCTCAAATCATCCGCAATATCCATTAGAAAAGTCTCTAATTGGGATAGTTTAATTTTATCGTTTTTCATAAATCGTTGCTGTGCCTTAGGAACGTGAGATAAATAAAAGCGCATTTTTTTTCTTAGCACATAGGCACATAGGACACATAGTTTTTATACATAAAACGCTTTAAAACAATCTTTTTAAAGCTAAAACTATGTGTCCTATGTGCCTATGTGTTAAAAAAGGAAATAGCACTTTTATTTATTCTGTGTTCCTTAGCATTTATTATTTTGTGGTAAACTTTTTCCATCATCAATTACGTAAATTGACTAATACAGCACAAAAAAAGCCATTGTTCTTAATACGACAAAACAAAACCTCAACTCATTTGAAACAAATTAAAAAAGTATGATAAATTTTTTAAGGACAATATAGGCGATACAAAGGACAATATCCGCAGCGGTAACGGGACAATTGACGACGTTAACGGGACAATTGACGACGGTAACGGGACAATTGACGACGGTAACGGGTATTTTAAAGAGGCGCTTTCAGTTTATTTTGATTTTCAGGTATAAAAATAGCGGTTTAACAACTTTCTGAAAGACTGTTAAACCGCTATTAATGGTGTACAAGACAACTTATTTAAAAAATATAGGTGCCGTTGAATCGATTCTAAAATAATTATCGGGATTACAAGACGAATGAATGACGTAGAAATTATCCAATCTAAAAGCCGTTACAACTGCCGTGTCCGTGGGCGTTTTAACGATTAAACGGTTAGAAATTTTGCGGTCGGCGAGCAAATCACGGTCGGCATCGTAAAAAATAGGACCCCTCAGTATATTGAGGTTTTCGACGTAGTTTTGAAAGACAATCGGCTCAACGGACAACTTATTGCGGTTCCGCCAAATGGGGTCTTTCAAGTCTTTACGAAAAAAAACAAGCGTATCAATGGGACTTTGAAACGTGACATCCACGGCTTCCTTGACCGAAAAATCGAACAAACGGCGGTCTCTAAAATCATCGAAATCACGGCT
>JAYUKJ010000809.1:0-2526 GCA_043764555.1 Saprospiraceae bacterium | reverse complement strand
GTCCAGCTTTGCTTTTTGAGCGCGTCAAAGGCTCGCCGTTTCAGGCTATTTCAAATATTTATGGGACGTATGAGCGCACTGATTTTCTGTTTCGCCACACCATTAAAGCGGTCGAGAAAGTGGTCGAATTGAAGCTCGACCCGACCAATTTCTTGAAGAATCCACTCCGTTATCTCGGTTCTCCGTTCACGGCTTTGACGGCGTTGCCGATGAAGCTACCCCTCAGTATGTCGCCCGTTGCGTATGGTCAAACGACGATTGATAAGTTGCCGCAAGTCAAGTCTTGGGGCATGGACGGCGGCGCGTTCGTGACGATGCCGCAAGTCTATACCGAAGACCCTGAAAAGCGCGGCATCATGGGCAGTAACATCGGGATGTATCGCATACAACTATCTGGAAATGAGTATGTTATGAATAAAGAAATTGGCTTACATTACCAGTTGCACCGCGGCATCGGCGTGCATCATACCAAATACAATGAGCTGCCAAATGAAGATTTTTTATGCTCCGTTTTCATTGGCGGACCGCCGAGTCACCCGCTTGCTGCCATTTTTCCGTTGCCCGAAGGCTTGCCCGAAGTCACTTTTGCGGGTATGTTGAACGACCGACGCTTCCGTTACGCGCGTGATTCGGACGGTTCAGTGTTGAATTCCGACGCCGATTTTGTCATTACGGGCATCATTCGGAAGAAGGAAAAAAAGCCAGAAGGACCTTTTGGCGACCACTTGGGTTACTATTCTTTGCAGCACGATTTCCCCGTTATGGACGTCCTAAAAGTCTATCATCGGAAGGATGCTTTGTGGCATTTTTCGGTCGTTGGGCGCCCGCCCGCGGAAGATTCGAGCTTCGGATATATGATTCATAACATTGTAAAGACGCTCGCGCCAGCCGAATTTCCTGGGCTTACGGAGATAAATGCCGTGGACGCGGCGGGTGTTCATCCGCTGCTTTTGGCGATGGGGAAGGAGCGCTATATGCCTTTCCGAGAGCCAAAACCTGAGGAAATTTTGACGATTGCCAACCGTATTTTAGGCTCGGGACAAACGAGTTTGGCGAAGTTTTTATTCATCGGTGCTGACACGGAAAAAGTGGGTGTTTCGACCAAAAATATTCCCGATTTTTTTAATTTCATATTGGAACGTATTGATTTGAAACGTGATATTCATTTTCAAACAAAAACGACAATTGACACCTTAGACTACTCGGGTTCGGGTTGGAATGAAGGCTCAAAAGTGGTCGTTGCGGCGGCTGGTCCGAAGCGTCGAGAATTGACGGCGGAACTGCCTCCAAACTTCAATTTGCCAACGGGTTTTTCAAATCCTCAATTCGTTCAAAAAGGCATTTTAGCCATAAAATCGCCAAAATTTACGGCTTATACTGAGGGGTCCCTTGAAGTCGAAAATTTTTGTAAACAATTGGCAACCATCAACTTAGAGGGCATTCCGATGCTGCTTTTGGTGGATGATTCAAGTTTTACGGCCGCGACGGTTAACAACTTTGTTTGGACAACTTTCACGCGTGCCAATCCGAGCCACGATATGTACGGCGTTGGTGCAACGACCGTTTTTAAGCATTGGGGTTGCGACACTTTAGTCATTGATGCCCGCATAAAACCGCATCATGCACCCGTTTTGGAAGTAGATAAAACGGTGAAAGAACGGGTTGATAAATTGTTCGCAAAAGGCGGTGATTTGGCAGGTTTAATTTAATTGGTAAAATCAAAAATAGGCGTACATTTGTTCCAATAAAACAATAAAAAATGGTAACAAAATTTGAAGATTTAGACCCTTTGGCAACCTATTCTTTTGCCGATTATTTAACTTGGAAATTTCAAGAGCGCGTTGAGATTATTAAAGGTAAATTGTCTAAAATGGCGATGCCTTCTGAAAAACATCAGAGGATATCGGGTAGCGTTTATCGCATTTTTGCTAATTATCTCTACAAAAAATCGTGTCGGGTTTATCATCCACCTTTCGATGTGCGGCTTGAAAAACCGCCACATCAGCGTAAATTGACGGACAAAAGCATTTTTACGGTCGTTCAACCCGACATTACTGTTGTTTGCGATTTGTCAAAAATTGACACTAAAGGTTGCTTTGGCGCACCCGATTTGATTATCGAAATCTTATCGCCTTCGACTGGTTCAAAGGATTTGAAGGAGAAAAAAGCAGTTTATGAATTCGCAGAAGTACCTGAATATTGGGTTATTCATCCGCAAGATGAAACGGTTGCGGTTTATATTTTGAGTGACCAAAAAAAATACGTTATTGACAATATTTATGCTTCCACTGATTCAATTAAATCGCACGTTTTTAAAGATTTAGACGTTGATTTAAAAGATGTTTTTGAAATTTATTGAAAAAGAGGACCCCTCAGTATAGAAAGCATTTTTAGGCTTATTAATAATGAAAACACGTTGTTTGATTATTAATAAGCCTATTTTTATTTAATTTTTTATTGCTAAAAATAAATGAATCATCATTCAAAAATATTGAGCGCATCTGATTTTTCAGCTATGCCGCGTAT
>JAYUKJ010000808.1:0-8538 GCA_043764555.1 Saprospiraceae bacterium | reverse complement strand
CGCCCTTCTTCACGGTCGCCCTTCTTCACGGTCGCCCTTCTTCACGGTCGCCCTTCTTCACGGTCGCCCTTCTTCACGGTCGCCCTTCTTCACGGTCGCCCTTCGTTAAGTTGACGGCATTAGATTTGAAATTAAGTAGTTCAACACATATAATCGACACTTTTTGAAACACATAGACACAGTAGAATACATAGTTCTAACTAATTGACTTTAAAACATTTATATGTGTTATATATGTTCCATAAAAAAAGTAGCGATTAAATATGTTGAGCTACTTACTTATCTATTAGTCGTTGTTTTTAACGTTCCAAATCGCAAAAGAGGACCCCTCAGTATTTTGCCTAAAGAATGACTTTGACGGGCAAATTTTTTGATGCTCTCAATGCCAAGCGCGACATTTTGAGGGTAGGGTAGGGCGCTTTCGCTTTTTAACGGTTGTCTATTTTCGGCTTAAATTGCCGACTGATTGACACGTTCATTTTGGTGGAAGCCGCTAAACGAACCACTGCAAATGTAGAAGTGTTTCTGTCTTCACCTAATTTTTTTACAGAAAAATACATTTAAAATCTACTATTTTACAGAAAATTACAGAATAATTATAGTGTTTTACTGTATTTTCCTTTAATTTGCTGTAAAATACTGTAACGCGCTTCTTTTAAATTAGTGGCTTAAGCTATGCTTTTTGCGGGCGTCGAAAGTTTTGCGAACGCCATTATCCTGAGAAATAACAGCGGCTGCCGAAGTTGCCGAATACGTTTTAGGGACCCCTCAGTATTTTTACTTAAAAACGATTAAACAGATTAAAAAACGCGAGTTTGACGTTTATTGTGCGCTTATTCGCACTTTCGTTTTTTCATTTTTTTAAACCATACACAATGCGTTTTTTACTCGTTTTTTTATTGCTTTTCACCACCATTTTATTCTCAGATTGTCATCTGGTGCGTGGCTTTAAATACCGAAAATTTGACCCTAAGGATGCCACTAAATTCTCCGCTTTGCCCGTAAATAAAGCCGAAAAAGCGATTTTTCATTACAAAAAAACCGAAAAGCCTTTGGATGAGCCGTGGGTAAAATATTTGGATACGGCTTTGACCAACAGCAAAACCTACGCTTTTTTGGTCATTAGAAACGATACTTTGTTGTACGAAAAATATTTGGATGATTGGAAAGAAGACCAATTGTTTCCGTCCTATTCGGTCGCCAAATCCTTTACGTCGGCTTTAATTGGAATTGCTTTAGATGAAGGAAAAATTAAAAGTATAAATGACCCGATTACCAACTACTTACCTGAATTATTAGTGAGCGACGAACGGTTTAAATTCGTTACTATCCAACACATTTTGGATATGCGCAGCGGCATAAAATTCAACGAAAACTATCCAAATATCTTTGCTGATGTCTGGAAAATGGGTTTTTCGCCCAATTTAATGGAGTATGTCAAACATTTGAAAATTGAGAAGCCTGCGGGCGGGAAATTTCAATATAAAAGCATCAATTCTCAACTACTCGGCATGGTCGTCGAAAGGGCAGTAGGTAAGCCTTTGTCCGCCTATTTGTCGGAAAAAATTTGGCAGCCATTGGGCATGGAAAGCAACGCTTTGTGGCACGTTGACGACAAAAAAACGGAAGAAGTTCGTGGTTTTTGTTGCCTCAACGCCATCGCACGCGACTACGCAAAATTCGGGAGTTTGTACCTCCACAATGGCAATTGGCAAGGGCAGCAAATTATTTCAGAATCGTTTGTAACGGCTTCTACGTCGATTAACACGTTGGTTTTCAATAGTTTCTACAAAAATCAGTGGTGGATGAATCGCCGTTTTAAACAATTTAATGATTCAATTTCGGCAGAATCGGAACGCCTAAAAGTGAACGGCTCCGTTTTGAAATCAGAAAATCAGCAATATGTTGTCGTCCCTGCGAAGATGAAAGCGTACATTGCCAAAGGCATTTTAGGGCAATATATTTACGTGAATCCAGAGACCAATGTGGTGATTGTGCGCTTGGGAAAATTTTGGAAATTCAAAGGATTTGCGAAAGCAGAAGGGTTTATTTATGATTTAGGGCGAAAAATTTAAAACAAAAGGACCCCTCAGTATAAATGACTTTTTAGGCACAAACGTAACGCGACCTTGAGGTCGCGGAAGTGTTACAAAATCGCGACTTCAAAGTCGCGTTACGACTAAGCAATTATTAAATTCTAATAAAATAAAGCAATGAAAAACCCAATAATTTACAGCCTATTGCTCACGCTAATTATTTTAAATCACATCAATTGCCAAGCGATAAAAACGCCCAAAACGGTGCCTAAAATGTCTGGCATAACGTTCGTTGCGCCGCATAAACCTTTTCAGAATGCGGCGATTCAAGAAGTGCAAGTCACTAAGGCTCAATGGATTGCGGTGGTTCCTTACGCTTTTACGAAGTCGGGAACGCCGTCTGTTCGCTACGAAGGCAATGGTTTTTACGATTGGGGCGAATCGCACGAAGGTGTAAAAGTGACCATTGATTCTGCCCACAAAGCGGGCATTAAAGTGATGCTCAAACCGCAAGTTTGGGTCGGTGGTGGCTGGGTTGGTGGACTCGATTTTGCGACGGATGCTGAGTGGGCAAAATGGGAAACAGATTACGAAAAATATTTATTACCATTTGCAAAAATCGCCGATTCTACGGGCGTCGACTTGCTCTGTATTGGCACCGAATTGAAAATCAGCGCTGTTAAACGTCCGCAGTTTTGGCAACAATTAATCACCAAAACCCGCGCTGTTTACCGCGGAAAATTGGTTTATGCCGCCAATTGGGATGAGTATCCGTTGGTGACTTTTTGGGATAAATTAGATTATATTGGTATTGATGCCTATTTTTCATTGGTCCCAAAATCGACTGCCTCCGTGTCGGAGCTTGTGGAGGCTTGGAAACCGCATTTTACAGAGATTCAAACCTTCCAAAAAAAGCAAAATAAGCCCGTTTTATTCACCGAATTCGGCTATATGCCCATTGACAGTTGCACCTATAAATCGTGGGAAATCGAGAAAAGACGGCGCGGAATGCCCATTAACGAAGCAGCGCAAGCCAACGCAATTGACGCTTTATTTACCGTTTTTTGGAAAGAATCGTGGTGGGAAGGCGGTTTTTTGTGGAAATGGTTCCCCGAAGTCAAAGCCACCGAAGGTCGCGAAATCAAGGATTATTCGCCGCAAGGCAAGCAAGCAATTGGCGTTTTGCAAAAATGGTACGGCGGGAAATAAATTTAAAAAAGCCAATTAAACGCATCGTTTAATTGGCTTTTTTAGCGCTTCCCGATGCTCGGGATGCCGAAAAGACGTCATATACTGAGGGGTCCTTCTTTTCAGAATTTCATCGCTTTTTTAGCTTCAATTTCAGCAACAAAGCCCGCTATTTCTTCAATATTCCGCGCCAAAAGATTGGCAATAGATTCAATTGTATAACCGTTTCGCAACAGATGTTCAATGCTTTCCAACTGTTTTTGGTGCTCTTCTTCTACCTTTTTTTCTGCGAGTTGCACCTTTTTTTCAGCTACCGCCAAATCTTGCTGCATATTTCCATAGTATGCCTCGAACAAAGGCAGGTCGGAAACGAACCGATATTCCTCCGTTGTGAGCTTATCTTTTTCAAGTCTTTTGATTACTTCTGCCATGATGTCATCGTCAGGTTTTTTTGAACTAATGCTTTTACATCTTCAATAGAAATGCTCATAATTTCTGCGATTGAGGCAATATCATTGCCTCGTTTCCATAAATTACGAATTACTTCAATGCGTTCTGCCTGCATTTTCTCAATAATTTGATCTTTCAACACAACCATCCCCTCATATTGATAAAGGTCAGAAACGTACTTAAACTCTCTTGGAGCAAGTTGGTCTTTTTTGAGCCTTTTGATTACTTCCGCCATAATTTCATCATTATTAAATTGTGAAAAATCTTCTTCTACATTATTCAAGTTGCGGCTTTTATCCGCAAATTCAAACCATTTCAAATAACCAGATTTTTTTCTCCCGCGAACAATATTTCTCTGAAAAGCGTAAATAAGCCGATTTTCGGAGAAGAAATCAAGTTCTTTTGTCTTATTATTGAGTATTTTCAGCGTATTTTCTCGTTCTTTCAAAATCACTTCCAAAGGTTGATGCCATAAATATACAGCATTTTTCAAAAAACCAAGCGGTGTAAAAAATTAGTTTCTCCCAAAAATTTGATTCTAAAAAAAAGAGGGACCCCTCAGTATAACGCCTTAAAAACCATCAAAAACTTCTTGATTTAAGAGTCCGACCAACGCCTTTGTCAACGGTGCAACGCTGTTCGTTTTATAGGCGATTGCTTGATTAATTTCGATGTCAATAAACGGCGAACCATCGGGATTGACGAGCGGTTTTGCGATAATATTGGCGCCAATTTCGAGCTGCATCAACGACGGAACAACGGCGATGCCCATGCCAAGACCGACCAAACTGCCGAGCAATTCTAACGAAGAAACCTCCTGCACAATGCGCGACGAACGGCTAAATCCCGCCAATTGACAATGTGTTTCGATGTCCGCCGAAGCCGAGTTAAAAGGCTCCGAAATGTCAATCCATTTCTCGTTTTTTAAATCCGAAAAAGTTAAAGACGCTTTGTTCGCAAAAGCGTGATTTTGGGGCAAAATTACTTGGAAATAGCCTTTTTTTATCTTTTTTGCCGACAATTCCGCGTGTTTTATTGGCGTATGCGTCAAGCCTAAATCAATCATTTCGCCGACTAAAGCGTCTTGAACGTTCAAAAAAGTGGGCATTTCCACGAGCTTAATTTCGACATCGGGGAAGTGTTTGGCGAACAATTTTAGTATATCCACAATCCCTTCGTGGAGCAATGTTTTGTAAACACCGAGCCTTACAACACGCTGTTGCAAACCGACTTTGCGGGTCGTTTCGATGGCTTTTTGGGCGAGTTGCACTATCTTTTTGGCTTCCACCAAAAAGACGTTTCCCGCTTCCGTTAATTCCACTTTTCGCAGTTGTTTTCGCTTGATTCTGGCGAATAATTCGACGCCTAATTCATTTTCTAACAATTGAATTTGTTGGCTTATCGCCGATTGCGAAACAAATAATTTGCGAGCGGCATTGCCAAAATGCAGTTCTTCGGCAATCGCGACGAAGTATTTTAATTGTCTTAATTCCATGAAAAAATTTCAGATTCCAAGATTTCAAATTTCAAGGGATAACGTGTTGATTATTAATCATTTAAAAACTTAACGATAAGTTTTACTTATTACAAAAGTAGAAAATGCTATGAGAACTCCCTTATTTTCTCTACACTTTTGTTCCAATATTTTTTCCAAATTCAAAAAAAGAGACCCCTCAGTATAAAAGCGTTTTTTGCACTGTTTAACACGTTTTTTTGGAACACATAGGAACATAGGACACATAGTTTCAAAAGAAAAAGAAAAATCTATGTGTCCTATGTGCCTATGTGTTCCAAAAAAACGTGTTGAAATCAAACCATACATCATCAAATAAAATCAAAAAAATACATGGAAGTTTTAGAAAAAAGAGCGGTATCCGCACCCCAAAAAACCGTTGATATTTTGCCTTTGAACGGCACCGATTATCTCGAATTTTACGTCGGCAACGCCAAACAATCGGCTTATTTCTACGAAAATGTCTTCGGATTTGAGACAATTGCCTATTGTGGACCCGAAACGGGCGTTCGCGACCGCGCTTCTTACGTCTTGCAACAAGGCAAAATCCGCTTGGTTTTGACGACTTCTTTGGTCGCTAATTCCGAGATTTCGGAACACGTTCGCAAGCACGGCGACGGCGTAAAAGTATTGGCTTTGTGGGTTGACGATGCCGCCGCCGCTTATCACGGAACCGTCGAACGGGGCGCAATTTCGGTCGCGGAACCGATGGTTTATGCGGATGAAAACGGGTCGGTCGTGATGGCTTCTATTAAAACTTATGGTGATACGATTCACACTTTTGTGGAACGAAAAAACTATCGCGGCGTCTTTTTACCGACTTTTAAGCCCCATAAAAGCCCGACTTTTAGAGGCAATGTGGGACTAAAACACGTGGATCATTGCGTCGGAAATGTTGAATTAGGCGCCATGAATCAGTGGGTTGAATTCTACGAAAATGTCATGGGTTTTAAATTATTGTTGACTTTTGACGACAAAGACATTTCGACGGAATATTCAGCTTTGATGTCAAAAGTGGTGTCAAATGGCAATGGTTACGTAAAATTTCCGATAAATGAGCCGGCGGCGGGTCGAAAAAAGTCCCAAATTGAAGAATATCTCGATTTTTACGGCGGGGCGGGCGTTCAACATATTGCGGTGGCGACGGACGATATTATTAAAACTGTTTCTGATTTGAAGTCCCGTGGTGTGTCGTTTTTGCAGGTCCCAGATTCGTATTATGACGACCTTTTGGATAGGGTAGGGGACATTGACGAGGCGATTGCTGCCCTCCGCGATTTGCACATTTTGGTGGACCGAGATGAGGAAGGTTATTTGCTCCAAATTTTCACAAAACCCGTCGAAGACCGACCGACTTTGTTCTTTGAAATCATTCAACGAAAAGGCGCGACATCGTTTGGAAAAGGCAATTTCAAAGCGCTTTTTGAAGCGATAGAAAGAGAGCAAGAACGGCGCGGAAATCTTTGAGTTTTTTCCACTGATTTTCACGGATTAACACGGATTTTTTTTGCTAAACACATAGGCACATAGGCACATAGGACACATAGTTTTAGAAAAAAATAGCCGTTAACTAATAGCAAAAAGCCCTTTTCTATGTGTCCTATGTGTCTATGTGTTTAACAAAAAAAGTGTTAAATCGTGCAAAAAACGCTTTTCCCGAAGAAGAATCGGGATGCCATAAAGACGTCATATACTGAGGGGTCCTTTTTCAAATGTCTAATTTTATAAAAATGAATCATATCAATAAAATTTCGATTTTTAAGCCGTCAATTTTGGCGTCAAAGCCTTATCGGGGCGGTGTTTCGCGGAGTGAAATAAAGCAAAAACCGAGCGTCGAACGCCTCTATAAAATGTCGTCTAACGAAAATATGTTGGGACCATCGCCGAAAGCCTTGGCGGCAATTCAACGCAATTTGGCGACCTTAAATGAGTACAATTTTCACGACGACGACCCGTTTCGTGAGGCTTTAGCAGCCGCATTTAATCATCAATTAAATGCAGACCAATTCATCACGGCGAATAGCGGTATGGAGATTTTGGATTTAATCACACGCGGCTTTTTGGACACCGATTTAGAAGTGATTATTTCGACGCCGACTTTTGGCGCTTACAAAAACTTTACAAATATTAATGGTGCAAAAATCATTGATATTCAATTAGTTGGCGAAAATTTCGAGCTTGACGTAGAGGGTATTTTAAGCGCTGTAAATGAAAAAACACGCCTCATTTTCATCACAAACCCGAACAATCCGACGGGTGGTTTTATTCCAAAAGAACGCACCGACACGCTGATTTACTCGTTGCCACCGCACGTTGTGGTCGTTTACGATGAGGTTTATTACCATTATGTGGAGTCAAAAAACTACGCAAGAGCCGCCGATTATATCGCCGAAGGACGCAACGTTATTGGCATTCACAGTTTTTCAAAAAGCTACGGTTTGGCGGGTATTCGCTTGGGTTATGCCTTTTCGACACCCGAAATTGCGGCTTATTTGAACCTCATGCGGCGCCCTTTTATGATAAATACTTTAACTATGGAAGCGGGCATTGCCGCCTTAAAAGATACTGCACACATTGCCGCAACTCAAGCGCTAAACAAGGCAGGAAAGCAATGGATTTACGAACAATTTGACGCTTTAAACATCCGATATTGGCGCAGCGAAGCCAATTTTATTCTCTTCAAATCGCCTTGCGAAAACGCCGTTTTTACGGACAAAATGCTCGAAAATGGCGTCATGATTCGCCCTTGCGAATTGTTTGATTTGCCCAATTTTGCGCGGGTGACGGTGGGTTCAATGGCGGCGAATCGGGCGTTTATTGCGGCTTTCAAAGCAACCATAAAAGAAGTGGAATTGATGATGGAAATGGTGTGAAATAATTGAATTTTAAACGAAAAAACGTGCAATTCGACCTCGGATTGCACGTTTTTTTTATATTTTTGGCGATTATACTGAGGGGTCCTAAAATTTATCGTTCATCATAAATTATCATCAAAACAATGCGATTAAAAGACAAAGTAGCCATCATAACGGGTGGCGCACGTGGAATTGGCAAAGCAACTGCTGAAGTATTTACGAAGGAAGGCGCGACCGTTATCATTTGGGATATGCTCGACGAAGGTGAGAAAACGGCGGCTGATTTGCGGCTTTTGGGCTATTCTGCCGAGTTCCAAAAGATAAGCGTTACGGATGCTGAGGCATTGGAACAGGCGGCGCAATTAATCGTCGAAAAGTACGGAAAAATTGATATTTTGGTCAATAATGCGGGCATTACACGTGATAAATCGTTTTTGAAAATGACTCAAAACGATTGGCAACAAGTGGTTGATGTCAACCTAACGGGCGTTTTTAA
>JAYUKJ010000807.1:0-8539 GCA_043764555.1 Saprospiraceae bacterium | reverse complement strand
TTTTACATAAAATCCCTTCGGGATTAAGGAAAAATCGGCTTAATTGTCTGCTATAAACATAAATTCCCTTCGGGAATAGCGTTGTCCAAAACTTGTGTATATATTACAGCTTTTCAGAAAGTTGTCAAATCTAAAACGATTAACGCCATTCCAACGCCCAGTCTTAAACGCTAAAATCCACCCTAAACTTCCTGTCGCAGCACTTCCAAAGGCGATTCACTCACGACTTTTCTCGAATTTAATAAGCCAATAATCACCACGAGCGCCGTTATACTGAGGGGGGTGCTTAGAAGCGTCAACCAATCAATATCGAACGGGACTTTGAAAACGAACCGCGACAACGACCACGCGGCGATGAGCGACAGCGTAACGCCCGTGAACGTGGACAACAAACCCAACCATAAATATTCTAAACCATTGATTGTCAATATTGTACGCCGACTTGCGCCAATTGTTCGGAGCAAAACGCTTTCGCGAATGCGCTGAAATTTTGACAAATAAACCGAACTAATCAAGACCAAAAGACCCGTCAAAATCGAAAATAACGCCATGAAACGAATGACAAATGAGACTTTTGTCAAGACCGTATCGACGGTTTTAAGGATTTGCGTCAAGTCAATCACCGTAACGTTTGGAAACGTTTTGATGAGCGTCGCTTGAAATTTTGCCGATTGCTCGGCCGACGTGACGCGGGAGATAACGACGTGAAATTGGGGCGCTTTTTCCAAAATTCCCGAAGGAAACAAGACTAAAAAATTGGTTTGAACGCGTCCAAAATCCACTTCGCGAATGCCCGTAACGGTCGTTTGAACCAGCGCGCCTTGCACATTCCACAAGAGTTTGGTGCCAATTTTGGCTTTCATATTCTCGGCAATCGTTGAGGCAATCGTCACGCCGAGTGAGCCGTCGGGCAGCCGAACTGCGCCCGCTTTAGGCAATGCTCCTTCAATTATTTTTTCAGAATCAATCAACGTATCGCGGTAAGTTACGCGGTATTCACGCTCATAAACCCATTTTGGCACGTTGGAAGTCGTATCTTTCAGAAATTGCGCCCGCGAGACGCCGTCCATTTCTTCCAACCGAATCGTCACAATCGGCACTTGTTGGAGCAGCGGCATTTTCTGCAACGCCACCAATTGCGCCACGCTGTCGCGCTGTTGCGGTTGAATATCGAACAGAATCATGTTCGGTTGATTGCCACTTCCTGCGAAAGAAATCTGTTTCAACAAGAGATTTTGTATTAAGAATAAAGTGGCTATCAACATCGTACCAAGCCCAATACTCACGACGAGCGTTAAGGTTTGATTTTGCGGACGGTACAAATTGGCCACACTTTGGCGCACCGAAAAAGAAGACCCCCTCAGTATTTTGCTCCTCAAAACGCGCATAAACAGCCACGCCACGCTCGCCAGCAGCGCCAAAGCCACCGCAATGCCGCCGATAAAAATAAGGCTATTTTGAACACTTTTTGTTTGACTATACGTGAAACCGCCGATAAATAGGCTGATTAGCGCGAAAATCACGTAGCGCAAAGGGTCGCGACCGCTTTCGGCTTCTTCAAGTCCGCTGCGCAAAACCCGAAGCGGCGACGTTTTTCGAATCGTCAAAAGGGGCAACAAAGCGAACAAAACGGCGACCGCAAAACCCGTCACGATGCCCTGAATTATCGCCGATACTGAGGGGTCCTTCGAGACGTCGGCAACGGGCAAAAAATCTTTCAAAACTTCGGGCAAAATCCATTGAATGGCCGTGCCAAGCACCGCGCCCATGATGGCACCGCCCAAACCCATCGTCGCAATTTGAACCAGATAAACCCAGAACGCTTGCTGTCCGCTCGCGCCCAAAGTTCGCAGAATAGCGACCGTCGGCAACTTGTCTTTGACGTAAATATTGACCGCCGAAGCCACGCCAATGCAGCCTAAAAGCAGGGCAATGAACCCGACTAAATTAAGAAAATCCGCCAATTGATTGAACGAATTACCCGTTGATTTTTTACGGTCGCCGACGGTTTCAAGCGTGTATTTCTCCCCATCGAGCGTCGGTTTGAGCTGTTTGACGAGCGCTTCCGTATTCGTTTTATCCGTCAATTGATACAAAAAACTGTACTCCACACGACTGCCGCGTTGCAGCAAACTGGTCGAATCCAATTCGTTCAAAGAAAGAAAAACGGCGGGCGCAATCGACGCACCAATGCCCGCGCGGCCAGGCGCTGAAATGATGTGACCAGCAATCTCGTAACCCCGCTCACCGATGCGGACAGAATCGCCGATATTCAAACCAAATTGAATGCGCAATGTATTGTCAATCAAGGCTTTACGCCCATTCTGAAACGTGGAAGCGGCTACGGCTGGTTCGGTTTCCAACTTGCCATAAAACGGGTATTTCCCACTAATTGCCTTCACATTAACGGGTCGCGTGCCTTCAGATTTTGGAAAAAAAGCCATCGACAGAAACGACACTAAGCGCGTTTGTTCGCCCGAAATGCTGTCCAAAGCGCGTTTTACTGAGGGGGTCGGTGCCGTCAATCCGTTGACCGCCAAGTCCGCGCCAAGCAAATTGCGCGCTTGTCCGTTGATGTCTTTTTGAAGATTTTCGGAAAAAGAATTTATCGCAACGAGCGCCGCAATGCCGACAATAATGCTCGAAATAAAAAGCAGCAAACGCCCACGGTTGCGGCGGCTGTCGCGCCAAGCAAGGCGGAGAATCAAAGGGAAATTAAGCGGTTGTTTCATTGTATATTTTTTACGCGACTGCTCGCCGCAAAGCTATTTTCAGCATTAAAAAAGAAGACTTGACTAAAATGTTTTGTTGGTGTTTTGGTTCTACAAAAAGAGACGTTTTTAAGCGTAAAAAATTTTCGCGTTATCGTTTCAAATCGGTTGTTTTAGGCACTCATAAAGAAAACGGTGCGTTCCCCAAAAGAGAACGCACCGTGTAATGCTACTTTTTTTTATTTTTTATCTTATCCAATTGTTCAGCATCTGCCAAATCTTGTAAACGACCCGCCGATTTTTTGATTTCAATTAAATCCTGCAAATCTAAGAAGTCAACAGCTACATTGTCCACTAATTTTCGGGTTTTCCGAGCGTAACAATCTTCAAAATCAGCGCCTTCCACTTCCATGAGCAAATCAATCCTATAAGGTTCACAACCCAATTGAATGATATTACTTTTTAATTCAAAATCAGCTTCGGTAAGTCCTAATGAACCAAACCCAAAATCCCTGAGTGTTTGAATTAATTTTTGAATATTATCGGCGTCAAGCCAAATCCAAAAGTCAATATCTTTGGTGTATCGAGGATAGCCATGGAAATTAACGGCATAACCCCCGATTACCAGATAATGAACTTCATGCGCGTTTAATAACGCGATAAACTCTTTGAAATCCTTGTCGAGTTCCATATATTCGATTATTTATTTCTTGACGCATAAGTTCAAGTTGGCGTAATCTTTCGTTATAATTAATTGATAACCAATAATTTAGATTGCTCAAATCTTCTCCCTGTTTGACAATGCGAATTACTTTTTCCATATTTTTTACTTTAAATTTTCCTTTGAGATAGTTTGTTTTAACATTTTTAAAGAGTGTTTAATTTGAATCAAAGGTAAAACAGAACATTCACTTTTCCAAAATACTGAGGGGTTTAAATACAGAATTCAGAAAAAACAAAAGCGCGTTTCGACTCCCCGAAACGCGCTTTTACTTATCAAAATAGGCGCTAAAATTATTCTCTACCGCCCACTCTAACCGATGATGTTGGACTTTTTAAGTTGTCTAAATCTGTCCAAACGGCGTTTAAATAGCTAAAAAACTTATTCAAATCGAAGTTTTGCGGGTCATCGTGCGCGTATTTAATGCCACTGTCCACGCAAGCGTGAAAACCGGGAATCAAATATTCCCCTTTCCGCACCGCCGCCGTTGTGTAGAGCAACGCAAGGCGTTGATACTGCGCGTCGGTGAAGCCAATTTCGGGCGAACCCGCGTCGTTGTGGCGTCCGTAACCTTTGACGGATTTGCGCGGCTGAATCAATTCAATGTGCAAATACAAGCCTTTTGACGCGCCGACGCCCATCACGTAACGCTCCAATTTGGTTGCCGTCATGCCTTCGTTGAACGGTGTTATTGTCTTTGAATCGCCGATACGGTTGACGAAAATATGCGTTACGTTGCCGACCCAGCGGTTCAATCGGTTCCATTCCCAAGAATCGTCGTTGATGTTTTTCGGAAAATTAGAATCGTAACGCGGGTAGCTTGTGTCGTGAATGACCATATATTTAGCATACGTTCTGCCGCCACTTGTCGTGTCGGCTATCGAACTCACAGGCAGATCGATATTGCCGCCGATTTCCCACTCCGAAATGTGATTTTTTTCGAGATACATCCGCAATTGGTCGCGCGTGATTTCACATTTTTGACCCACGCGTTTTGAAAATTCAGGGTCTAAATACGGCAACTCAGAACTCACTCTACCCGTCAATAAAACTTTTCGGAGCAACATTCGGGCTTGTTCGACGGGCGGTAAATCGGGATTGATGCCCGAAAGTGATGGTGTCGGAACGGCTGAATCTGCGGGTTTGCTTGGCGCTAAACAAAGGCTAAAAGTGAGAAATAATCCACTAAAACTTAGAAAAATGCTTTTTTTCATGCTCGAATCGTGTAATTTTAAATTAAAAGTGTCCTTTTGAAATTTTAAGTAAAACAAAAAAGTGTAAAAAATAGCGGCTTCACCGTAGGCAAAGTCGCTATTTTGGTCTTTATACTGAGGGGTCTTATTTTTTTATAAAACGCTTAATTCTAAAAAAGTATTGGCGTGAATGGATGTTTAACACCTCCTTAATTGCGCGTAACGTAGTAGCCTTTGCCGGGCGAATAAGCCAAACGGGCTTCCCTAATCCTTTCCACAAGTGACAAACGGTGCGGCGCAATTTTACCATTCAAATATTGTTCCGCCATTAACCCCGTAATCGGCGCGGCAATGTCGTTACCCCATTTTCCATTTTCAATGTAAACGGCTATCGCAATTTTAGGGTCATTGGCGGGCGCAAAACCAATAAAAACGGAGGAGTCGTCGCCGTGACGATTCTGCACCGTTCCCGTTTTTCCGCAAATATCGATGCCATTCACTTGCGCGCGATTGCCCGTACCCGTTGAACCCCAAATAACTTGGCGCATACCGTTGATGATGTACTCAAAATGCGTGGCCGCGATGCCCGTAGAATGCGGCGTTGTGAAGCGTGGAGCGACTGGCTTAATGTCTTTGGGCGCGTTGTCGTTTCGATAACCACGCACCAAATGTGGCGTCATGTACCAGCCGCGATTGGCGATAGTTGCCGCCAAATTGGCCATTTGCATCGTCGTTAATTGGTTTTCGCCTTGCCCAATGCCGTTTGAAACAATGGATTGAGAATACCAAAAACCGTCGCGTTTGTTTATCTTATTGTAGAGTTTGGAAGTTGGCACATTGCCATCTTTTTCAATCGGAAAATCAATCCCAAGCGGGTGACCCATGCCAAAACGGTATAAATATTCGTTCAAAGAATCAAGTCCACGTTGGGGCGTTCGATAGCCAAATTGGTCAACCACGGTGCGAAAAACGGTGCAAAAATACGCATTACACGAGTGTTCTATCGCTTCCGAGAGGTTACGTGGCGAGGGTCCGTGGCACTTAACAACGCGATTTCCGTAGTGATAACCACCATTGCAAGTCACGGGATTGTTTCTATCCCAAATGCCCATTTGCAAAGCAATCGCCGCAACCATCGGTTTGAAAATCGAGCCGGGCGGGTATTCGGCACTCACGCAACGGTCGAAAAGCGGTTTCAAAGAGTCGTTGCTTAAAGCGGCGATGAACTCACCCCGTTTTTTTGAAATCACCATCTGTTCAGGGTCAAAATTGGGCGATGTTGCCATGGCCATGATTTCACCCGTTTTTGGCTCGATGGCGACGACGGCGCCGATTTTATTGCGCAATAATTTTTCTGCCAAACTTTGCAAACCCAAGTCAATTGTGCTTTGTAAATCGCTGCCTTGGATGGCTGATGAATCCAATTTTCCTTCTTTCCACTTGCCGACGCGGCGTCCGAGATTGTCTTTCAAAATGTATTCAATGCCTTTTTGACCCCTCAGTGTCGTCTCGTAATAGCGTTCCAAACCCGTTTTTCCGACGTAATCGCCTGATTCATACATATTTAAAGAATCTTTCAATTGCTTTTCAGAAACTTCACTCAAATAACCCAAAACGGAACCCGCGTTGTGCTGAGGATAGCCGCGCACGTTGCGAATTTGGGGTTCAAAACCCGGAAATTCCGTCAAAGATTCCTGAATTCGGGCGTATTGTTCGGGCGTTATCATGCTCATGAATGAGTACGGGACGCTGCGATTGAATTTGCCACTTTTCCAATCTTTGTTCAAATTTAACCTAAAAGTTGCCGTATCGATGCCCAATAATCGGCAAAATTTGGCCGTATCCATTTTAGGGTCAACTTGGCGATAAGTGACCATTAAATCGTACATCGGGTTGTTATATACCATCAATCGCCCGTTTCGGTCGTAAATAACGCCGCGCGATGGGTACAAAATATTTTTTTCAATCGTCATGGCGTCGGCACGAATGCGCGAATTGGACGACAATAATTGCAATTGCGCCGCGCGCCCCAACAGGACAAACGCCGAAAAAACGAAGACACCAATGATGATGAATTGGCGTTGCTGATTGCTCTCTCTGATTGACATGATTGCTTTATTTTATGCGTTATGGCTATTAAATTAATGGTTTTTGGTCAAAATTTGGCGTTTATACTGAGGGGGCCTCTTTTTCGTTCACTCGACCTTAATCTCAATAAAAACTGCTCAATTTGTCGCCGATGGCGTAAAACATGAACGATGGCGTGTTCAAAAATCACTCCGTAGGGTCGAATAAAAAACTATAAATCAAGGCAAAAACCAATGAAATCGCGTAACTTGGAAAAGTATAAAATATGATTTTTTTCCAATAAAACGGCGTAAATTCTTCAACCGAAAAAAAGACGAAAATATGAATAAATAAGAATGCCGCCGCGTACCTGAAAAACCAAAAAATCCCCATCGAACGCCGCGTCAAACTTGCACTGTCTTTGTAGCCACCTTGCGGTTCAAACGACCGAATGAGGCCCGACCGAACGAAGGCCGACAAAACACACGTTGCGGTGTGCATTCCCATTGTATCTAAAAAAATATCAATGCAAAAACCGTAGGTAAAACCCAACAACAAGAGTGACCAAGTTGGCGTCCTAAGCGGCAGAAGCATCAAAAAAAGCGGATACATAAAAATGGTGATGTAATTGAACGTTGCCCCGCCCAAGTTGATGCGCGACAGTACCAAGACTTGAAACGCCATCAAGAAAACGGCGCGGAAAAGATTGCGAAGAATCAAACTATTACTCATTGCGTTGGTGGTTATTCTCTTATTTGAATTTTTTCAGTTCTTCAACCATCAGATTTTCAACGATATAGACATAATGAGCAGTTATTATGTCATTCCACAATTCTACATCAATCGTGTAAGAATTGTTACCATTTTCTACTCTGAAATCGACAACGCGCCCGATGCGTAATTCGCCAGGAAAAACGTCGCCAAAACCCGTTGTTATAATCGTGTCGCCTTTCATCACTTCGGCGTGTTTCGGAATGTCTTCGAGCGTCATAATGCGCGGATTGCCGCTGTGCCACATCATCGAACCGAAATAACGGTTACGTTTTATCATTGCTGAAATCTTAATACGTCGGTTCAAAATAGACGCCACTTGCGAAAAATGCGGCTCTACATTTTGAACAATGCCGACAATGCCATCGGGTGCAATAACGCCCATGCCGCGCTTAATGCCGTGGATAGACCCGCGATTGATGGTCAAATAATTTTCGTTTCGAGAAATCGAATTGCTGACAACTTCGGCAGCTTGATAGGTAAATAATTGCTCAACGTCCTTGGTTTGAGACGTATCTGGGCGCATTGTGGAGGTGTCGAGTGGAAAACGAACCGTTCCGCGCAATTCAGAAGTGATGTATTTGGAGGCTTCGAGTTGGGTTTTGAGGTCGGCATTTTCGCGGGCGAGCGAATCGGCCACGCCGCGCATCGAAAAATATTGCCGTACGGTACTGAAATTCTCATACACGACGCCCGTCAGCAAATTTGCTGAACTTTGATAAATCTCATTTTGCTTTTTATTGTAGCGACCGACCATGTAAAGTGCCGTGCCTTCCAGAATCAAAAAGAGAAAAAATGTTCCATAGCGTAATAAGAAATTCATGTATATAAATGCCTAAAATAATGGATGAATGGCTACAAATTAAGTAATGATGAACGATGAGTGATGAACGATTAATTCCATAACTCATTGCCTATCAATTATTTACGTCAAATCAGAGCAGCTTTTTTTTTTTGAGATTATTTATATTTTAACGTCGATGAGGTTTTAAACTTCGACGATGCTCTCGTTAAAAATAACGACAGCCAAACGGCTTCCTAGAAAATCCATTTGGCTGTCTATTGAGTGATAAGTT
>JAYUKJ010000806.1:0-2527 GCA_043764555.1 Saprospiraceae bacterium | reverse complement strand
TCAATTGGCAACAGCACAATTTCCGATTGTTTCAAATCAGCGGACTCAATTCGACGGTAGAAAATGAGTTGATTTTCAATGTTGCCGCGCCGAACTTTCAGCCGCCCATTTGGAATTTTATAATATTTATCCGTTTGATAATCAGTACCAACTGCGCGTGCGCCATTCTTGAGAAGCGTTTTTTCAACCGCTTCTAAGTTGCTGAATTTTACTTTTACTTCGATGTTAAAAGGCATTTTTTAGTTTGAATTTTTTTAATTTGAAAAAAAAAGGACCCCTCAGTATTTTGACCGTTTAGTTCAGTATTTCGAGATTTTAATTTTTAAATCCACCGTAAATGCAGCAATGTTACATTTATAATTATACCTTTGTTCAAAATTCCAATAACATGACAGAAACCCATGCAATTCAAACGCTGCGTCAAATCGGCTTGAAACAAACGCCGTTGCGGGTAGCGGTTTTGCAAGAACTGACGGCAAATGTACAAGCATTGAGTCAACCTGACCTTGAAAATGTGTTCAAAGGACGTGAAAATCGGGTAACAATTTACCGCGTTTTGCGCGATTTGGAAGAAAAAGGTTTAATTCACCGCGTTTTTGACTTAAATGGAACGGCGCGTTTTGCCATCTGTCGCAACAATTGTACGGAACACGCGCACCGCGACGAACACGTACATTTTAATTGTACAGCCTGTAAAAATGTGTTTTGTTTGGACGACATCGCCGTTTCTGCACCGTCGTTACCAATCGGTTTTACTTTTCAAACGGTAAAATTGACGGTCGAAGGGATTTGTAAAAACTGTTCAATTAATTGACTTTTTACGTGAAAACAGTTTTTTTTAATAAAAACGCCTTCAAAGAGGGCAAATACTGAGGGGGCAAAATTTTAATCCAACTCAATTTATCCTTACTTTTTTAGATTAAAAATTGAAAAAACGCACTGCACATACCAACACTTTCAACGCGTACGCGCTGTTTTTAGCGTTGCTGATGTTCACCGCTTTCGGTGGAAAGGAAGTGCATATATTGTTGGAACATAGCCATTCGGACTTAGAAATATGCCACGTTGAGGCGGGAGAAACGCACCTGCACGCCTACGAAGACTTGGAACACGGCTGCTCATTGTGCGATTTTACATTCTCCTATTTTACTTTTTCGTTGCCTCAATTCGCCATTTTTAAGCGAACGTTGAGTGAACCTATCGCAAATTTCGCTTATTTTTCAAACGCTCTTTTTCTGCCTCATCCTTTTATTGCTTTGCGCGGACCACCCGTTGCAGCGTGATATTTTTTACTGCGTAAATATTTGAAAATAAATTATTTACGTATCTCATTTCTCTCTTTCAATAAAAAAACAATGCTACGACGACTCTTAATGTCGCTCGTCGCCGTCTTGCTTTCACTTGCCTTCGGGCGAGCGCAAAGTGATTGCCGCTACTCTTTGCGCGGTACAATCAACGACGCGACGACGCGGAAACCCATGCCTTTTGCGACTGTTTCAGTCCGCGAAACGGGCGGCGGTGTAACGACCGACGAAAATGGTAACTTCTTGATTATCAACCTCTGTCGTCAAGTTTATACACTCGAAATCAGTCATATTGAGTGCCAACATTTGACAAAAACGGTTGAAATCAACGGAAATACTGAGGGGGTCTTTGTGTTGCAACATGAAGATAAAATCTTACATGATGTCGTCGTCAAAGCAAAACGCGTTGAACTCGCCACAACCCAAGCAAATGCAACCCTTTCGGGCGTGGATTTGGACAAAAAACGCGGCGAAACATTGGGAGAAATGCTCAAATCATTGTCGGGCGTCACGACGCTAAACACGGGTGCAACGCTCTCAAAACCCGTCGTTCAAGGCTTGCACAGCGACCGTGTGTTGATTGTTAACAACGGCGTTCGGCAAGAAGGACAACAATGGGGACAAGACCACGCACCCGAAATTGACCCGTTTATTGCCGATAAATTGACCGTTTTGAAGGGCGCGTCGGCCATAAAATACGGCGTTGGGGCCATCGGCGGCGTGATTTTGGTCGAACCTCGGGCGTTGCGCGACACTTTGGGCATCGGCGGTGAAGCGACAATTCAACATTTTACAAACGGTCGAAGTGGCATTGCATCGGGATTTTTGGAAGGAAAAAACGACCGTTTTAGTTGGCGAATTCAAGGAACGGGTAAGAAAAGTGGCGACTTGAAGACCCCTCAGTATTTTCTAAAAAATACGGGTGTGGAAGAACTAAACGGCTCGGCAATGCTTGGTTTTGATTGGAAAAATTGGAAAACTGAAGTGTTTTACAGCCATTTTTACTCAAAAATTGGCATTTTTAAAGGCAGTCATATTGGTAATTTGACGGATTTGAAAAACGCGATTGAACGCGGAAAACCACTTGGCGAAGCCGATTTTTCTTACGACATCGGACGCCCTGCACAACGCGTCTCACACGATATTTTGAAGCTAAAAACCGTCGTGCCAACTGCCGAAATTGGGCGACTCACCTTGCTTTTGGCGGGTCAATACGACCTTCG
>JAYUKJ010000805.1:0-2530 GCA_043764555.1 Saprospiraceae bacterium | reverse complement strand
AGCAAGTGTATTGTGTGATTGACAAAAGCCGCGTTATGCGGATGCCGTTTGGCGGTTTGACGCTCATGGACCACGCAATAAATGCGACTTTGGTGATGTCAAATATTATTTTGAAGAAAAAAGACAAGGCGGGTTTATTGAGTTTTTCGGATAAAATCGGCTCCACTTTGGCGGCGGATAATTCGCCGAATCAATTGGGTAAAATTCTCAACGAACTTTATCGCGAGAAGGAAGGCAAAGGCGAAGCGAGCTACGAATTGCTCTACTACGCGGCTCGGCAACTCATAAAAGGGCGCAGTTTGTTGATGTTGTTTACCAATTTTGAGAGTCAATTCGCTTTGGAACGCGTGTTGCCGACCTTGCGCTTATTGAATAATTTGCATTTGTTGGTCGTCGTTTTTTTCGTGAATACTGAAATTGAAGATTTTGCAAAAGGCGAAGCGGCAACGACGGAAGATATTTTCCACCAAACAATTGCTCAAAAATACCGCGACGACAAAACCCAAATGGTGCAAAAATTGCGGCAATACGGCATTCAATCTATTCTCACACGACCCGAAGATTTGAACATCAACACGATAAATAAATACTTGGAACTGAAATCACGGGGTTTGATTTAGTGGATTTTTGTTGAAAAAGGACTTTAGATTATCAAAAAAAGCCTTGCAACTCACGTGGCAAGGCTTTTTTTACGTTCATACTGAGGGGTCCTAAAATTTCGTATTTATTGATAAAAAGTAGGCAATAACTAAAATGAACGCGCTGATTACTTGACTAAAATACTCACGGCTTCCGAAAAATTCGACTCGCGGTCTTCGTTGTCCATCGCTTTTATGGCGTATCTGTACGTCGTTCCTGCCTTAATTTTAGCATCATCAAAAGTCAAAACTTGCCCGTCAAACACTTTTATTTGTTCCATCGGCTCATTCGCAACGGCGCGATAAAGGGCGTAGCGCAACTTGTTTTGACTGTTGAATTGCCAAGTTAAACTCACCGTTTTCGTGGTTTCATCAAATTTTGCGGACAACTTGGGACTTGCTTTTAGTTTTTTTATTGTCCACCAATTTTAGCGTTAAAGTATCGCCATCAATTGAGCGCAAACCATCGTCGTCTTCGGCTTCGACGGTGTAACAGCTACACCATTTTCAATCGCACAGCTCGAATTTATTCGCCCGTTCTGAAAAGCCGAAAATTATCGGGTTGGACGAAAACTTCAATGCCCACGCCTTGTTGTATTTGCCCACGCCAATCGCTGATATAATTCGACATATAACCCGCGCCGCCCGTTCTCAAAGTCGTTTCGATGCTGCGATAAATATTGTCCGCCCACGATTTAAGACTGTTGTTGTCGAACGTTATGAGTGGTGGAATGTCCGTGTAATTATTAATTTTTGTTCCTTTTACGTCAATATCGTCAAAATTTTCATCCAACCAAAAATTGTATTCCCTCGGAAAAAGTTTCGTCGTACCATTGTTCGGCAAGTTCAACGCGGCTATCGTTCTTTGGGCAACGTTGGCAACGGCATACGCTTGGTCACTCATAAACCAAATCCGCGCAACCTTTTCTGGCACTGCATTGGCGACCGACATCACGATTTCACGCACTTTAAAAGCGGTTAATTTTTCGCTAAATGTCTTAAATCGGCTCGTTCTGAAAGGAATTGAGAAAACAACGCGCTCATTGCCACCCGCTTTAAGTTTGTTCTCGTTGAGTTTTTGCTCCGAAACTTCGTAAGAAAATCCCGAACGAACGTTGACAAAATTCGTCGTTGCCATCTTTGTGTATTTAGGAGGCGTGTTATTTGGCGTGTTGTCTTTCCAACGGATGATAAATTGCGCCACATAGACCTGTTGCGGAGAAAGATTACTCGGAACGGTGAACGACCACTTTTTATTCGCAATAGTGACGGGCGTTTCAACCGAATTTCTATCCGCCAAACCGTCTAATTTTACAAAACGCACGAGCAATGACGTGGTGATATTATTCCCTTTTGGCACGTCAAAACTGCTTAACGGATTATCCACGTACATTTTAATAAAACCCCGTGGATTGTCGTCTCTGATGAAATAACGTTGCGCTTTTATCGGACTCATGTTCATCACATTGGCATATTTGACCGATTGCAAGCCATTATTCGTACTAAAATTAACGGTTTTGATTTCTTTAAAAGGAACCATAGTGCCATTTTTGGTTTTGATTTTAGCCACTTGTGGAATGAAATTAACGTATTCCGTCATGCTTGTTTCCACCGTCAACGTGTAATCTTTAATTGTCGGGTTGAGCGTATTTTCCAATTCAATCACCATCGTATTAACGTCATTCGATGGAAAAACAAGGCGGAGCGCCCTCAGTCGCTTCGAGATAACGGGCTGAACCGTCGAATATAAAACGACTCAAACCACCCGTTTCCATGTTGAATTCGACGCTCAATGAAGCGTTGGCGTTGAACATTTCCTTTTTGCCGATGCCGAAGTAGGTGGAGGCTTTGAGACCCAACTTGCCCGTCGGCGAAGGCGTATATTTTGTTCC
>JAYUKJ010000804.1:0-8554 GCA_043764555.1 Saprospiraceae bacterium | reverse complement strand
CCGCACGCATTGCGCAATGGGGAACGTTCATCACAACGCCGACGATTTCGGAAAAAACGGGTGAAATCAATATCAAAACAACGATTGATGCCAACGGAAACACCCCCTCAGTATTGAAGCTCATTACGGAGGTTTTTGATGCTTCGGGCAAGAAAGTTGGAACAGTTTCTTCTGAAAAAAAGGCGGATGGCACTGTGACTTTTGACCAAACGCTCAAAATAGGGACCCCTCAGTATTGGAGCGTCGAAACGCCGATTCGCTACACAGCTATCTCAAAATTGTTTGTTGGCAAAGCGCAAATTGATGAATACAAATCGGCATTTGGTTTCCGCACCATTCGTTTTGATAAAGATAAAGGGTTTTTCTTGAATGGTAAAAATGTCAAATTCAAAGGCGTGTGTATGCACCACGATTTGGGGCCAATTGGTGCCGCCGTCAACTATCGGGCAACCGAAAGACAAATGGTGATGCTGAAAGAAATGGGCTGCAATGCGGTCCGCACGTCGCACAATCCGCCGTCGGTTGAGTTGCTCGATATTTGCGACAGCCTCGGCTTGATGGTGCAAGTTGAAGCCTTCGATGAATGGAAAAATGGCAAAAATGTCAATGGTTACGGCGAATTTTTCGATGCTTGGGCAGAAAAAGACTTAACTAATATGATTCGCCGCGACCGCAACCACCCCTCAGTAATTATGTGGAGTATTGGCAACGAAATCAGAGAACAAGGGATGCCTGCGGGTAAAGAAATGGCGCGGATGCTGACCGCAATTTGTCATAAATTGGACTCAACGCGACCTGTTTCCGCAGGTTTTAACAACCACAACGCGGCGATTAAAAATGGTTTGGCGGGTGAAGTAGATTTGGTTGGTTTTAATTACAAACCCAACGATTATGTCAAAAAGAAGAAAGAAAATCCTAATTTCTTCATTTATGGAAGCGAGACAGCGTCAACGGTGAGTACACGCGGCGAGTATAAATTCCCGATTGTCGAAAACAAAAAGCCGTGGTACAGTGATTACCAAGTGTCAAGCTACGACCTCGATTACGCGCCGTGGGCAACGACACCCGACACTGAATTTGAGCAACAAGACGACTTGGAATTTATTTCGGGCGAATTCGTTTGGACTGGCTTCGATTATTTGGGCGAGCCGACACCTTACAATGAAGGCACACCCGCACGGAGTTCGTATTTTGGCATCGTGGATTTGGCGGGTTTGCCGAAAGACCGTTTTTATTTGTACCAAAGCAAATGGAGCGACAAACCGATGTTGCATTTGCTGCCACATTGGAATTGGGCCGACCGATTGGGTCAAAATGTCCCCGTTTTTTGCTACACCAACTACCCCAAAGCCGAGCTTTTTGTGAATGGCAAAAGCATGGGCGTGAAGCAAAAAGACAAGTCGGAAAAATACAGCCGCTATCGGTTGATGTGGAAAGATGTCATTTATGAAGCTGGTGAAATCAAGGTCGTGGCGTATGACAAAAACGACAAAGTGATGGCAGAAAAAACCATCAAAACGGCGGGTGAACCCCACGCAATTCGATTGACCGCCGACCGCGACAGCCTCCGCGCCGACGGTAAAGATTTAGCCTTCGTAACGGTCGAAATCGTGGACAAACAAGGCAACTTATGCCCTAAAGCAAGCAGTTTATTGTTTTTTGAGGCAACGGGTGCAGGTCGTTTACGCGCCTTGTGCAATGGCAATCCGATTGACCAAACGCCTTTTGTATCGCAATATATGCCCGTTTTTAATGGTAAAATGGTGGCGGTTATTGAACCGAATAGAATAGGCGGAGAAGTGATTTTGAGCGTTGGCGGCGGCTTGTTAATGTCTAAAAAAATTAAAATAATGGTGGGGAAATAGGAAAAGGGGACCCCTCAGTATTTTCCCTTTTCAGATAAAGAAATTAACAAATTTTAAAACAAAATATTTATAAAAAGTCGACTAAATGTTTTAAGTGAGAATAGTTTGGCTACTTTTGTGACCTAAAACTCTATTTTTCACCATAAAACAAGTACTAATGAAGCAAACCGACATTTTAGCCGCCGACTACCAACGTTTTGTTTTCGACGCCACCGAGCGCGTCCGCAAGGGGCAATTAGCCGCCTATCGGGCAGTCAATAAAGAATTAATTGAATTGTACTGGGACTTGGGCAAAATGATAGTGCAACGCCAAACCCAATACGCTTGGGGCAATGCCGTCGTCGAAATGCTGTCCAAAGATTTGCGACAGACTTTTCCCAATATGATGGGGCTTTCAACGCGCAATCTTTGGCGTATGAAAAATTTTTACACAACCTATTCTGAATTTCTGCCACCGATAGTGGCAGAAATTGGTTGGTCGCATAATTACGTCATTTTGGAAAAATGTAAAGACCCGAATGAACGCCTTTTTTATATGCTCCAAACCAAAAATTACGGTTGGACAAAAGACGTTTTGATTCACCAAATTGACAATCAAAGTTTTGAAAAAACGGTGATTAGTCAAACCAATTTTGAGCAAAATCTACCCGCACATCTGCACGACCAAGCGATTTTAGCGGTTAAAGATGACTATGCTTTTGGCTTTTTGGAATTGGGCGATAAACACTCAGAATACCAACTCGAACAGGCGATTTTGAACAATATTCGTCAGTTTTTGGTCGAAATGGGCGGCGATTTCTGTTTTATTGCCAATCAATTTCCGCTTGATTTGAACGATAAAGAATATCGAGTGGATGTGCTACTGTTCCATCGCGGCTTGCAATCTTTGGTTGCCATTGACTTGAAAGTTAGTGAATTTGCGCCCGAACACACTGGAAAAATGAGTTTCTACCTCTCACTTTTGGACAGTCAGAAGCGAAAATCGTATGAAAGTCCGTCTATTGGCATCATCATTTGCAAAAGTAAAGATGCAACCACTGTTGACTTTGCCCTCCGCGATGTCAACAAGCCAATTGGCGTAGCGACTTACAACATCACCAAAACGTTGCCGCAAGAATTGAGTGCGTTCTTTCCTTCGTCCGAAGAACTCATCAAGCGTGTGGAAGCGGTTATTTGGGCGGCGGGGCAGGCAATTTGAAAGCGCAATGTTTTGACGATGAATATTTTGTTTGAAAAAATATAGAAGGGACCCCTCAGTATTTTCGGTTTACAAGGGTTCCTCTAACCATTCATCAATCGTTTTTTTATCGGAACTGAAATTGACGCCAATGCCCGTAATCACTTTATCGGAAGCGCGATATTTACCTGCATAATCCGTTTTTTTGATTTGTTCCATGGCTTGTTGTGCGGTTTTGTTGAATTTGAATTCAAAAATATAGACATCTGTCAAGGTTTGAACAATTGCGTCCGCGTGTCCTTTTGAAGAATGAACTTCACTGTTTACGAACACGCCCAAATAGCTAAACACCAAGTGGATTAAGCCATGAAACAAGCCTTCTCGCTGTTTTGCGAAGGTTTCATCGGGCAAATCCGCTAAAAGCGCATTGAGTATGGTTTTGACTTTTTCTAAATCTTTCGCAACGAAAGCGCGGTTCAAATCCATGATTGTCATGCCCGTATGTACGCGCTGCGGATTTTGAGAGACATCGTCAATCAAAAACTCATACATACTTTCTCGAACTTCTTTGTTCGGATAGTCTAAAACCATGTCGCCCGTCATAATATCAAGGCTTTTGATGGTTAGATAGCCCGTTTGAAACAACAACGGAATGAGTGTCAAATTTTCAATATCATATTTGTCTAAAACTCGATTGCTGACAACTGAATTTTCGACATTATAAAAGGTCAAAGTCCGCATTTTTTTAATCAAAAAATCAGGACTACCCGTCGTAAACCAATGGTTGAAGAAGATTTGGTTCGATAAAAATTTGAGTGTGCCAAACGGGTTGTAAACCAATGTTTGACCGTCCCAACTGTAACCATTGTACCAAATTTTCATTTGAGCCAGTAATGTCTCGCGGCTTATTTGCATCCGTTCGGTACAAGATTGAAGATAATCGTCAAAATATAGTTCTAATTCGGCTTGTGTATAGCCTACGAGTGCAGCGTATTTGGGAGCGAGTGTAATATCATCTAAATTATTCAAGTGTGAAAAAAGCGACACTTTGGCAAATTTTGAAATGCCCGTGATGAAGACGAATTCTAATAATTGATCAGAATTTTTTACCACGCCATAAAATTCACGCAATACATCGCGATTAAATTTGCCTGTTTCAATGTCGTCTTTTTCTAAAAAATCAATAATGGGTTTGTCGTATTCATCTATCAATAAAGCAACTTTTCCGTGTTTTTTAGACACTTTTTCGAGTAATTCTTTGAATTGTGATTTGACACTTTGATTGACCAAACGCACTTTGTGGTGCTTTGCCCATTTTTTTAATTCGTCAAGAATCACGGTCTCTAAACCTAATTTCTTGTAATCCATTTCGTCGAACGAAAAATGAATCACCGGGTTGGTTTTTGACCAATCCCAATTGTTTTCTATCCAAAGTCCTTCAAACACGGCTTTGTTGCCCAAATACAGTTCTTTGAGCGTGGAAATCAAAAGCGATTTGCCGAAACGACGTGGGCGAGAGAAAAAATAGTACTTCCCTGTTGTCGTTAATTGATGGACTAACCGCGTTTTATCAACGTAAACGCAGTTTCTTTCACGGATTCCCGTCAAGGTCTGTATGCCAATTGGTAAGTTTTTCATGCTGCAAAGATAAGTAAAACAATAAATATAGGTAAAATTTTCATTTACCCCAAAAAGGGACCCCTCAGTATTTTTAGTAAAAAAACGTAAAATCAATGTTTTTTAGCTTTAAAAAGGAGCCAAACTTAAACGTCCACAACAATATTTAGAAAACCATTTTAAAAAGAAAGAAAATGAAAAACAGTACAAGTATCTTATTCACACTCTTGGTTTTAGCCTTATTGGGCTGCAAAACCAAGCCCTCTGCGACCTCAAAATTGGTCGGCAACAGTTTCGTAGATGCCCAAAGCAATAAAAACGAGCGACCTTTTTTTGTCGGTGATTCATTGACAAAAGCGAAGGAAAATTGGGTACTCACGTTCTCCGATGAGTTCAACGACACGCAAATAGATAAAACAAAATGGACGGTTGAAAACAACGTAAAAAAGCGGGTTGATGTAACGCTTTATGCCAACGACGCGCAAGTTGAAGAAAAAGACGGCAATGCCTTTATCTATTATCGCAAATCAAATAAGCACGATTCGGCTTATCACGCAGGGCGGTTCAACTCCCAAGGCAAGTTTGCGCCCACTTACGGCTATCTTGAAACGCGGATGCACCTCATAAAGCCGAACGGTTGTCAAACGGCTTTTTGGATGATGCCAAACGGCAAAGGCAACACAGCACCAAACGGCGTAAAAGATGGAACGGCTAATGATGGGGCAGAAATAGACATCGTGGAAGGCAACAAAATGAAAGAGGCTTATTCCACGGGTTTGCATTGGGACGGCTACGAAAAACCTGCCCACAAAGCGAATGGCGCGATGGTAAAAGCACCGAATTTATACACCGAAGAATACCACGTTTTTGGCTTTGAATGGACCCCCACTTTTCTCAAACTTTATTACGATGGCAACTTGGTTAGAACCATTGATAAGGCTTCTTTGATACCACACGTCCCGCATTACATCATTTTTTCAGGCAGTTGTTTCGGGGTAAGCGATTGGGTAACGGGCGATGTTCGGAAAAATGATTTTATACAAAAAGGGAATACGGATAAGGCTTACATAGATTATGTTAGGGTTTATAAAACACAATAAAATCGGGGTTTGATTGATAAATTTTTAGAAATTTTTTCTCACACCTCACGTTGCTAATGCTTTGCCTTTTAGTGTTGTTGGTGTAACTTCGCCGATATTCTTTAAGCAAAATTTTAAAATGAACGGACTAATTTCATTCCAAGACAAAACCATTCGTCGTGAGTTGATTGATGGCGAGTGGTTTTTGTCAATCGTGGACATTGTCGGCATTTTGACCGATTCCCCTAATCCTGCGTCTTATTGGAACAAGGTTAGGAAAACGATAGTCGCCGAAAATTCTGACGAAACCCACCTTTTGCGGATTTGGCAAAAGGTGAAAATGAGGGGTTTAGACGGCAAGATGTACCCGACGGACTGCGCCAATACTGAGGGGGTGTTTCGGATTATCATGTCCGTGCCGTCGCCCAAAGCCGAGCCGTTTAAATTGTGGTTGGCGCAAGTAGCCAAGGAGCATATTGACGAAATCGAAAACCCCGAACTTGCTATTGACCGCGCACGCGAAATTTACAAAGCCAAGGGTTACACCGAAGAATGGATTAACGCCCGACTAAAAAGCATTGACGTTCGGCAAAAACTCACCGACGAATGGAAAAATCGGGGCGTAGAAACGGGGCAAGAATACGCCATTTTGACTGCCGAAATTGCCAAAGCCACTTTTGGACTTCTGCCGTCTGAACACGCCAAAATCAAAGGTTTGGAACGCCAAAACCTACGCGACCACATGACTGATTTGGAACTCATTTTCTCCATGCTCGGCGAAGCAACTACTACCGAAATAGCTGTGAACGAGGATGCACAAGGTTTTGACGAAAACCATCATGCAGCCGTGCGCGGCGGTACATTGGCGGGTGAAGCGCGGCAACGGGTAGAAGCAGGGACGGGCAAAAAAATAGTGTCCGACACTAATTTTTTGCCGAAAATAGCCGCCTCGCAAACCGATTTATTGCCGCCAAAAACGGATGAAATTGGCACAATTTAACCACAAATACTCCGAAATACTGAGGGGGGGCTAAAAAAACAAAACGGCATTATCGGCTTTATAGTAGAAAAGCGTTTTTTAATAAAAATTTATAACTCATTGATTATCAGTATTTAATAGTTTCTTGAAATTTTCTAAAACGTGCGCTGTGCCATAAAGCCGATAATTTCGTAAAATCAAGTGAACAAATCGTCAATCAGCAATTGATTGGTCACGACGCTCAAATAATGTTCGTTCTTTTTGACGCCATAAGCGGACAGCATCGTGACAAAAATGCTTTTCCGAGTGCGGGTTTGTTCTCTGAAAATGGCGACTTTTTCTCTCAATTCTTGTTCGTAATCTTTGGAAACGACAAATTCTTTGTCGTGAAATTTGACTTCGAGAAGGTTCATACAATTATCGGCACGTTCAATCATCATATCAATTTGAACCCCTTGTGTATCCGCATTTCCTTTAAACGTGTAGGAATATTCATTCGTTATCACGCCACTTATGCCCAATGCTTGTTTTATTTGTGCGATGTGTTTGAAGCACAAATTTTCAAAAGAATAGCCCGACCATATTTTAAAACTTTGTTTTTGGGTAATAAGCGACCAACTGTTAGTCTCTTGTCCTTGCGCCAAAAATTTGTAGTGAAACAACGAAAATTCGTCAATTAAGCGGTATAAGCGCTCTTCTTTCGATTTCGTAATCGGAAAAATCTGTTTAATAAAACCACACTGTACCAATTCTTCCAAAACAAGAGAGAGTCCGCCGCCGCTTTTTACGCCCGATGCTTGGATGATTTCATTGCGGGTCAAGCCCTTGTTTTTGCCCGCGAGGGCAGCCACAATCGTTTCGTGAAAGGTGTTGTTTTTGAAAAGGGCGGCGTACAAGTTTTGAAATTCATCTTTTAAAAGGGCTTGTTCCTCAAAAAACAGTTGGTCAAGAATTTGAGGGACGCTGAATCCCGCCTTTATATCTTTCAAATAAAAAGGAATACCGCCAACGGACATATAAATTTGAGCAATTTCTTTCAGCGTTAATCTTACTTTTTTTGATTCCAAAAACGCCTTTGTTTCACCCAAAGTAAAAGGTTTTAAGAGCATACGATTCGTCAAACGATTGTGCAAACCGCCTCTATCGTTGATGACTTTTTCGATTATCCACGAAGCCGCCGAGCCGCATATCACTAAGATAATATCCGAGCGTTTGGTACAATACTGATTCCAAAAACCGTCTAAAGCACTCAAAAAACCTGAATTGAGTGTCTCAAACCAAGCGATTTCGTCTAAAAAAATCACCTTTGGTGCATCCGATTTTAAGGTGTTTAACACGCCTCGTAATTGGAAAAATGCTTCAATCCACGTTTTAGGTGGTGTATTTGGGACTTTTTTAGGGTAATTGTCGGAGAGCGTGCGCCAAAAATTTTCTAACTGTTGCGCCGTATCTCCACGAAGTACACCACTACAATCGAAGACCATTTGCTTTTTATACACTTGCCGCACCAAATAGGTTTTGCCCACACGCCTTCTCCCATAAACCGCCACAAACGACGCTTCATCTTGTTCCAATAAACTTTCCAATAGGTTTATTTCTTTTTCTCTGCCTACGATTTTCATTTTTCTATTTTCTGAATTTTGCCAAATGTATGCTATTTGAACTAAATTTGGCAAATTTTATTTTTTAGGCTCTGCCAAGCTGCCTAAAAAAACTGCTAATTTGGCAAAATTAAAGGTTTATACTGAGGGGTCTTAAAATGAACAAGTAATTGATTGTCAACGAAATATTTAAGCATTTCCAATAAAATATCGTTTGTGAAAAGTGGGTATATTTT
>JAYUKJ010000803.1:0-8562 GCA_043764555.1 Saprospiraceae bacterium | reverse complement strand
GGGCGACCTTCACGGTCGCCCTCTTCACGGGCACCACTGCTTTCATGGTTGCGGTTTTTAAAGTATAAACAGCCAATAAAAAAAAGAAAATCATCGCCGCTTCAAAATGCACATTGCCCACTAATTCGATGATAATTAATGGATTTAAAGCGTAAATTAAAGGCGTTTGAAGTTTAAAGTTTGAAGTTTGAAGGTCGCTCGTTTGGGATTTGGAGTCGTCAAATTTTGATAGTTTTTTTAGTAGGACGATTGTTCCAATTTCACACAAAAAAAGAAAGGATTTAATGACAATTGTCGCCCCAAAAATGCTTTTTGGAAAGAGTGTTACGGCAGCAAAAAACACGCCTTGACAGACGCTTGGATAGACGGAAAAGTAGTTCGGCGAGTTAAGTTTTGAGAATAATTCGGGCGTTAAAACATTCGTAAACAATTGATTATCAACATAATAACTCGGTAAATGACTGAACGGATTTTCACCCAAAGCAGTCAGATGTCCATCCCAAATAAAGCGATAAATATCATCTGATAAATTCGGAAAAGTAAACAAAAGAGGACCCCTCAGTATAACGGCAAAAAAAAGGAAAAAATTGAGGTCTGCCTCCGTTTTTGTCTGCTTTATTGCCCACAAATACGCACCAAAAGAAACGGCATAAGCCGCAAACATCGTTGCGAACTCATGCCGTTGTAAAAGATAAGCAATCGTAAAAATGCTTATTGCAAAAATAATTGAAGTTAGTTTCTTCAAGTGGTGTGCTATTATTTTTCGTCTTATTTTAATATCTTATTTCAGAATCAAAAACGTCGGCGAGGTTTGAAACCTCGCCGACGTTAGTTCCTACTATTTAAGCATTTTGAGCAATCATGTGGTGGCGAATTGAATAAAAGCAAATTGCGCCAAAACCGAAAGCCAACATACCGTGGAAAATTTGGAACTCATGCACACCCGTTACGATGCTCGCATACAAACCAAAGATGAAATAAAGCGACATAAAACCTTCAACAATTGTTGATGTAGGTAAATTACGTGGCATGTATAAACCCTTTGAAAATGCACCTTTTACACCATCCAATCCAACTTTTGGCGTCCGAACAAACGGTGATTTACGACCCGAATAACCTTCCCAAACCGCAATCGCGTTGTGCAAACTCATACCCATTGACATAGACAAAAATATCGGGAAAATCAAAATCATGCTCACCGCTTTTTCCAATCGCGTCTTACCACCGAGGTTGTAATCTTGCATATTGGCAACCATGCTCAACGAAATAATCGAGAACAAACCTGCGAGCGACACAAAAAATAATTTGGTATCAAAAAACATTCCGTCAATAAAATACACCAAAGGCACGCTCACAATCGCCGAAATCAAGACGGCGAAGAACAAACCCGACGCCATTAAATGCTGCGTGGCGTGAACTTTTTGCGGTGTACTGAGGGGTGCATCCCAAACGAGTTTCAACAATTTGCGGGCGTTTTCGGCTCCGCCTTTCATCCAACGGAATTGTTGTGCTTTCAAAGCGTTCATTTCTGCGGGCAATTCTGAAGGCGTTCCAACGTGTTCCAAGAACTCGATTTTCCAACCTTTCAACTGAGCGCGGTAGCTCAAATCCAAATCTTCGGTCAATGTATCTGAGTGCCAGCCGCCTGCATCTTCAATCGTTTCGCGGCGCCAAACACCCGCCGTGCCGTTGAATTGCAACCAAAATCCGCCGCGTTGACGACCCGCTTGCTCGACCGTAAAATGCACATTAAGCTGCATCGCTTGCAATTTTGTAATCAACGAATAGTCTTCGTTCAAGTGTTCCCAGCGGGTCTGAACGACGCCAATTTTCTCGTCTTTGAAAAAATGCGGGATGGTTTGCTTCAAAAAATCGGTTTTTGGTAAGAAATCGGCGTCAAAAATGGCAACAAACTCGCTGTCGGTCATTTTCAAACCATCTCTCAAAGCACCCGCCTTGAAACCCGAACGGTCGGGGCGGCGCACGTGTACTATATTAACGCCTTTAGCTTGGTATTCCGCAACTTTCGCCGCGACAATGCCAACGGTTTCGTCGTTCGAGTCGTCGAGGACTTGAATTTCGAGTTTGTCGGCGGGATAATCCAACTTGACGATGTTATCAATAAGGCGTTCCGAAACGTAAGCTTCGTTGAAAAGCGGCAACTGAATCGTCACCGTCGGGTAAGTAGCGAGGATAGGGAGTGTCTCTTTCTTTGGTTTGCGATACCAAAATAGCAAGTCCAATTGCATGATGCAATAAAATGTGGTGAATAAAATGCAGATGCAATAAACCGCGAGCAACAGATAACCAACCATGATTTTTTTGTTTTTTTTAAATTGTTCCTTCAGAAAATGTAGATTTCCTAATTTTTTTAAACTCCTTTTAGCGATATTGTTTGTTTGAAACTAAGTGTCAAACGGACGCAATTAGAGACGAAGCGTTGAAAAATCGTCACACTCGTCACCGAACAAAAATTTGTTAATGCCAAAAATACACGCCATAAATCAAACTTAATTTGGTGAGACTGTGTTTTTCGATTGCAGAACTTCCGCAAATGTCCAAAATAGGGTTTTATACTGAGAGGTCCTTTACGTGCATTCGGAGGGTTGGCAGAATAATATTTTATGAAGATGGGGAATTTGTAATGAAGATTTTGCGGGTGAAAAAGGTGGTGGGCGATTGTCATTAAAATGTCATAGAATAAAGAAGTATGAAATCCTTTGGCTTTTAAGAAAAAACTGTATTTTTGTAAAGATTTATGACTCTAAAATCCATAAACGCCTCCAAGTATGTTAGCAAATCTTGACAATGAAGTCCATTTTAAAAAAGTATTTACGGATGTAGATGTCTTTCGTGCCTTTGTAAAAGATGTTTTGGGCATTGATATGAACATTACAAAAGTCGAAACGGAAAAGGTATTGCCGAGTAAATCGAGTGCTATCAAGTTTCGGATGGATCTATTTGCCGAAGACACCGAAAGTAGAACCGTCGTGGAAATTCAAAAAGTGGACTACGACTACACTTACGACCGTTTTACGCACTATTTTACGGGTAATCTTGTTGATATTCAGCGCACAAGCAAAACTTATGCGTATGCGAAAGACATATATATAATCGTCGTCGTAACCTCGGCTTACCGCATGACGGATAAAAATGGTGTACTTATTAAAGACGATGTGCTGATAACAGACATCAACCCACGTACCTTGAATGGTGAAATACGCGATATGCACAATCATAAATTGGTGATTTTAAACAGCACACACACTAACCTAAATACCCCTCCTGCCATTCTTGATTGGTTGGATTTGATTAAAGAATCCATGAAAAATCCCGAAAATCCACAAATTAACACGTCGAAACCTGCTATTGTAAGAGCAGCTTTATTGGGGCAAACCGATAATATTGACCCCGAAGAGGTTGCCGATGCTAAAATTGAGGAAATGCGTAAAGAAACACTTGCTCGTGTTGAAATTGAAGCAAAAAAGGATGTACAAGCAGCACAAGATGAAGCAAGAAAGGATGTACAAGCAGCACAAGATGAAGCAAAAAAACAAGTGCAATCTGCTCAAAATGATGCAGAAAAGAAAGTGCAAGTAGCGCAAGATAAAGTAAAAGAAAGCATTGTCAATCTCCTAAAAATGGGTAAATTGCCCATAGAAGACATTGCCAATGTATTTGGGGTAACAAGCGGGTATGTCAAACAAATTGAAATAGAGATGCGTTAATGCGCTATAAAATACTTTACAAAAAAGCCTTTTGCACACAGCAAAAGGCTTTTTTTTGATGTCGAGACGCGGTTAATTGAGTCTCGACTTTATCTCTTATATTTAAAAATCCTTGCAAAACAGCCGTTTTGCAAGGATTTTCGCTTTTATACTGAGGGGTCCTAAGATTTTAGAAAGAATTAGAGATATGGGCATTGATTGTTATTTTCGCATTTTATTTTTGGGAAAACATCAATTCTATATACGTCCACACACGTCATTCATCCAAATATTTTCGTTGAACACCAAACGCATATTCTTTGTCTTTGCCCGAGCAATTGGATTTAATACGAATATTAAAGACTTCATAGTTCCGCAAATCTTCTGTCAATTGACTAATGCCCGTAACGGTAAGCGTCGCCGCTCTTTGTTTAAAGCATTGCGGGTTTTCCCGAATTGGCACGCGAATCGTTTCCCATCTTGAAAATCGCTCTTTTTCGTTGACTAATTTGATGGTAAAAGTCTCTTTATCAGCGTTGTAAGCGGTAATTGAATCAATACGAAATTCAATTGTTTTGCGCGATTGGGCAATCTGCTCCGTTTTTGTTGCCGCTTGAATATCTGATTCTTCAATTGATTGCTCCTGAATCGTTTTTTCATTCGTAATCTTATCAACATATTGCGACAGATACTTATTTGAAATTGACCGCGTAAGTTTTTGCTTCCGCTTGTTGAATTCCTCAACTTTCTCGAACTCCGTTTTATCACGAATTTGAGTTATTTCGTTCTTAATTTCACGCATAAAATACAAAGAAGACATATTTTCTTCTGAAAATTCCCACAAGCGGATATTCCCTTTGGTGTCACCACACGCTAAAAATTTACCATCTTGACTCATCGTGACGGCTGAAATTTTACCTTCGGCAATCATCGGCGTCAAAATTTCTTTTTTACCACGCATTTCCCAAATCTTGAGCGTATCACTGCCGCCAATAATGTAGCGTCCGTCGGTTGAAAAACAGAAAATATTGTCTTTCGGTAAGACGTTGAAACTGTGGACTTGCTTCGTCGTTATCATGTCCCAAAGGCGTACTTTATTGTCGCTGCAAGTGGCAATAAAGCGGTTGTCGGGCGAGATAGCGATGCCGCGCAATTCCTCAGATTTGCCTTTGTCAACCATCGGGAACTCGTGAATCGTGCGACCGCTGCGGAAATCCATCAAGCGGAAACTGTCGCCGAAAGTCTCAATTGCGTAGTTATCGTCGGTCGTCACCAAGTGGCTGAGTCCGTCGGCTTTGTAGTCGCGAATGAAGCGGGCTTCACTGTTCTGAATGTCGTAAATAAGGCATTTATTGCCTTGTTCGACGACTAAACCACGCTTCTCGTTGCAAAATGCAATCGGGCGCGAGAATTTATTGTCTTCAAATTTGATGGTGCTAACAACGCGTTTACTCGTCATATCCATCACATTGATGCTGCTTTTCTCCCGAAAAGCCAAGAGCGAACCGTCGCGGGCGATAACCGCAGCCCGTCCGTATTCGCGGTCGGCGATGGCCATTGTTTTGCGTTTGCCATCCATGTCCCACACGTGAATGCTTGGCGAAGTAACGATACCGCGGGAATTAACTTGAACCTCATCACCGCTTCGGACGATTAGTGCTTTGCCGCTTGCGCCGAATGCCAACTCACGAATCCGCGTGTTGTCGTGTTGCATAATAGTGACATCCGTCTGTGCTTTTATTTGAGTTTGAAAAAAAAGCGTAAAAACAATCAGCCAAAGAGTTTGAATACTGAGAGGGTACTTTCCCGTGCAGTGTAGGCAATCTTTCATGAGTAGCTCGGATTTTTTGTTAGTTTTAAGAATTCAGAGACGTGCTATAGCTTCAAAATGAGTAGCCGTCGTTTCCCCTGATGTTTGTTATTAAAAAAGGTAGCGCAAATATAATTTTTAGCTTGCAAGTTTAAGGGAAACTTACCCTTTTTTTGTAAAAAACAACATTTTTTTAACACAAATGTGTATTCAAAATAGTATATATTCAGATTTTGTTGAATCCCAAATGCGGGTTTCAAACGGTTTAAGAACTTGATTGTGGATGTGTTTAAGCTGTTTGGTGAGATTGCAGTGTGCAATGTAGGAACGATTAGCGACCGTAAATTTAATACTGTAAAAGTCGTCGCCGTTGTCAATAACGGCAGAAACGTGACGGTTTTTAAGCGAGAATATACTTTTGAATTTCTGAAGGGACCCCTCAGTATAATCGCCTAAAAAATCGCTCGTGAAGAGTAAATTGCCTAAAAGTGTATTAATTATTAAAATTGTATCTTGTTGACAATCAGTTAATTGATGATTTTTTTCACGTAGAATAAAAACGTCGGGGTCGTTCTGAAAAGCGCGCTCGTTGAGTTGCCAACGGCCTAAAACGGTCCGTAAAGCGACAATTGTTGACACACGTTCGCGATTCTTTAAAAACTTCAACAATCGGTGTTCCCAACTCAAATGAATGTCGGCACCGATGCGGCAATACGCCATTTTTCCGAAGGCAGAACCCAACGGCACGCCGCAGCCGAGCATCGTTTTGTCGCCCACGAGCCGTTGTAGGAATTCTAAGGCGTCGGACATCACTTGTCCGCGCGTTTTGTTCGGTCTCGGCAACACCGCGACGGCGTAGAGGAAGTCGAGTTTGACCATATCGAATCCCCAAGTGTTCAGAACCGTGTGGAAAACGCCCGTCAAATAGTCTTGAACTTCGCGGTTGTAGAAATCGAGTGCGTAAAATTTTCCAGACCACAACGGACTGTAACCGACGGACAAAGGCTTGCCGTTAGGACTCCTCAGTATCCAATGCTTTTTTTCTTCAAAAAGGCGGCTTTTCGGCTCAACGATGAACGGGGCGAGCCATAATCCCGCTTTGAAGCCTTTGTCGTGAATTTTATTGGCAATCGATTTCATACCGTTTGGAAAGGTCGGTTTGACAGAATACCAATCGCCGATTCGGGTTTGCCAACCGTCGTCGATTTGAAAAAAATCAATTGGTAGCTCGCGTTCGGCGAAGGCATTTAGGTTGTCTTCGATGATGGTTTCCGAAATTTTATTGTAGTAATTGTACCAACTTGTCCAACCCGTTGCGGCGGGTTTTTCCTCCTTTTTTAGGTTTTGCAAGGCAAAATATTGGTCAAATACTGAGGGGTCCTCTCCGCGCATAAGTAGGACGTCGAGGGCGGGAAATGAGTGACTTAGTTGCAGTCCCGCGAGGTCTTTTTTGATGATTATTTTTTGATTTTCGTAATCATACAACAAGCACATAAAGGCGGTTGATTCGTCCAAAGAACCTACGAAGTCAATGATTTGCGCCGCGTTTTCGGTTACCAACAATGGAAATTCGGTTATGGATTTTGAGGGAACGATCGGTTTATTATAATCCTGAAAATCGGTTTTCGCCACGCGATACCCATACGTCCATGAATGCAGAACGCCTTTTTTTGTTGGTAAAAAACCAACGTGATAATCGCCATAATAGCCCATTAACGGCTTGGCAAACCACCGCAAAGCGTCGATTTTTTCGTCGAAACCAAACAATCGACTTTCCGACCACGATTGAAAACCGTTGCAAAAGACGCGGTCAGTTGCCGCGAAGTTCATCGGCAATTCAATTTCCAAACTCCGCAAAACGACATCCGTTTTTGGATGAATGTCCAATTTTAGGCGTTTATACTGAGGGGTCCCTAAATTATCCGCAGGCGTCTCTTCGTCGGTAAAACTGACGAATAGCGCATCGGTAATTGTGGATTTATTGAGTTGTATTTGGAGGGATTTGTTGTCGTATTTTAGCGTGGCTTTCATTTTGTTTGTTGATTTATGGCTATAGAAAAGACGGCTCAACTTGAAGTTCGAGCCGTCTTTTTTTTTAAGAAATCGGTATTAACGCTGCTTCAAGTCAGCGCGTATTTTTTTGACAAATGCCATTTCGACACCTACTAATGAAGCGATTTTATCATCAAGAAAATCTGTATTTTCGATGAGGCTTTGAGTAAATTCCATTCCTTTTACGAGACGTTCTGTCTCTTTGCCTCTTTTATAGAGCGCATCTGTTTCTAAATTATACGTAATTGGCATTTTTTCAGCTATTTTAGTTGTTAAATTAGAGAAAATCTCCAAATCTATTCTTGCCCGTCTTTGTGGTACGCTCTAATTCAGCCCGTATCTGTTTGACGAGGACTAACTCAACATTTGCCAACGACGCAATTTTGTCATCAAGAAATGTAGTGTCTTGGATAAGTTTTTTCACGAATACGATTCGCTCTTTTTCAACACCTTTTGTTTCACCTTTCAAATAAAGGGCATCCGTTTCTATATCATACGTAATTGGCATTTCTTCAGCTATTTTAGTTGTTAAATCTTCAATTTTGCGTAAGCGGGACAAAAGAATTAATTGTTTTAAATATTTTGATAATTCTGCTGGATTGGCGCAAACCATTCTCAATTGCCGAATAAGTAAACGCAGGACAGCTTCTACTTGTTCTTTGGGATAATTTCCAAGTATCGCCAACAAAACTACGTCGGGAATTTGAGATTCCAATAAAGTTGCGCTATCAAATTCATGAATATTTATCAAATCAAAACCTTTGTAGATTTGATTCTCAGGCAATTGTGTCGGCATCGTCGCTTTTCCTTCGCCAAGAAATACGACGACGTGCTTTATTTCCATCTTCTTTTTTCGCAATGCGATACCATGATATTCTGCATTTCGATAAAGCATATCGTCTTCATTTTCAGTCTGAAACTCAAGATGTAGGATGAATTTATCGCCATCTTCGGTTTCAACTTCGTAGAAAAAATCCATCTCACGTTCAAGGG
>JAYUKJ010000802.1:0-2533 GCA_043764555.1 Saprospiraceae bacterium | reverse complement strand
CAATCGTTCATCGCCGCCAAAAACGCTTCCCGCCGCCGCCTCGCCACGGGTATTTTCACGCCATTGTTCAAAACCGCAAAATCGCCGTCGGGCAATTTTAGCAATTGTCGAACGGTGGAAATGCGGACAATGTGGGATTGATGGATGCGAAAAAAGGCGTTGGTCAACGCGCTCGACGTTTCCAAATCCGTGATAATGTCTTCAAAATAACCTAAATTATGGCTAACCAAAATCTTCTCTCCTTTGGTTGTCCAAACCGTTGTGTAGCTGCCCGATGATTCGAGGTGGAGGATGTCGGCAATCGGAATAAAATAGAGGCCTTCGCCCGTGTGTAGCGTCAAATTGTTTTTCATTGTATAGATGGGTTTTTAGTAAAAAAAAGTGGACATACCGAGGGGTCCCGATTTACCGAATATCAAGTAATCGTAACCGAATAATGTGTGAAGATAACCGAATAATTATCATAACAAAAAAAATGTTTGCTATAGTAGCACATTGGCGTACAATATGTCCAAATCCGATTTTCTCACCTTTAATTTAAAATCATGAAAAAAATCTTTCTGCTACTCACCGCGACGGCGCTCCATTTTGTTGGCTTAAATGCGCAAACGCCTTGTCCAAATCTCGTAAAAAACGGCGATTTTGAAGCGGGCAACACGGATTTCTCATCAGGTTTGTCGCCAAGTTGCAACTGCACATCAAGCACGTATTGCGTTAGCACCAGTTTTAACCTCAAATGTTCGGGCTGGCCGAACTTCGCAGACCACACACCGACGGGCGTTGGCAATTATCTGCTGATTGACGGGAGTGGCTTGTCCTTGGTTGACGTTTGGTCAACGACCGTCACCGTCGTCCCAGGCGATGCCTACACTTTTTCGTTTTGGGTTGCGAGCGTTTATCCGACTTCGCAGCAAACAATCGACCTCGGCATGATGGTAAACGGCGTTAACGTTAAGCCGATTACGTTCACGCAAGTCACGCCTTCTTGGACTAATTACACGTTTAGCGGCGTCTGTCCCGCGGGTGTACCGAATTTGACCATTGCAATTCGACAAATTAACGGCGGCGGATTCAACGACTTTGGCATCGACGACGTGTCTTTCACGAGTTGCAAAACACCCGCTTTTTTTGCTTGCGATTCGGTTGTCGTGACCTGCGACGCGGCTAATCCGAATGACTTTGTGGCTGCCATCTTGAACGTTGGCGACGTTGCCGCCCAAGTCAACAATACGCAATGGGCAACGGCGGCCATCAACGCCCGACACGGCGTTAATGCGTTGCCAAGTGGTATGTTTACACGCTCAAATTTGGGTCAAGTGTTCGGTATTTGCTACAAACCAAACGGTGATATTTTCCTTGCTTCGACGAGCATTTACTATACCGACGCGTGGGGCAGTATCAATAACACAGGTTTAACGTCCAACGGCATTCCCGCAAACAGCGGCAGTATTTACCGCATTGACGGGACATCAATAACTGAGTTTGCCGACCTTCCGAACCGCGGACAAGGCTTAGGAAATCTCTGCTACGACGCCTTGCACAACCTCATCTTTGTGACCAATTTTTACGATGGCTTGATTTATAGCATCGACGGCACAACGGGCGCTTTCACGTCTTTTAATCCTAATTTTAATGGTTTTACGGGAACTTCATACGCAACAACCCCCGTTTACGCACCGCTTGGCCAACGACCGTGGGGCATTGCGTATTACGGTTCAAGGTTATATTACAGCCGTTGGTCGGCCGACGTTAGTAATCAAGGAACGGGGCAACGCAATGAAATTTGGTCAGTTGGTCTCAACGGCGCAGGCGTGCCGACGGGTGCCGAAACCCTCATTTACACAATGCCGCTCTATGGCAGTTCCACGTATTCACATCCCGTTTCTGATATTGAAATCTCACGAAGCGGCACGCGGATGCTTTTAGCGGAACGCACCATGTCGGGGTCGGTGTCAAGCGCGCACAATTCGCGGCTGATTGAACTAACGGGCGCGGGATTGCTCTGGTCCAATCAACCCCTCAGTAAATTTAACTTGGGCAGCGGCGGCAGCGGTACGCAAGCAAACTGCACGGGCGGCGCAGATTATGGCGATTTAGACCTCAATCAACCGCTTACAAAAACCTGCGATTCGTCTGTTTGGACCATGTCGGACTTCATGACGGGCGTTACGGGTTTTGGCGCTGCTTACGGCGTGCAAGTCTTGAAACCGACGGGCGGCAATCAACTGAATTCCAAAATTATTGACCTCAACAATGTTCAAGGAACGCAAGACAAAACGCACATCGGCGACGTGGATTACTTCCGTTGCCTCGATTGTCAGCCTCAAACGGGGCAATCTTGCGATTTTTACAGGCCAGGAGCCGTCGATTCCGTTTGCTGCCGCGCCACTTTAAACGCGTCGCAATTGACGGGCATTCCCGCGATTACGAGCATTGGCTACGTCGTAACGGGCGGTGTTATTCAAGGTTTTACGTCGAGTTGTATTGTTGCCAATCCCAATTCGTATTCGGGAACGGCGAGCGGAACGGTGAC
>JAYUKJ010000801.1:0-2533 GCA_043764555.1 Saprospiraceae bacterium | reverse complement strand
TAATGATTGATTTTATGACGCTTTTGAGTCGTTAAAATGCTAAAAATAGGCGTTATACTGAGGGGTCCTTATTTTTCATAAAATGCTGATTATCAAACAAATAAATTAACATCGTTACTAAAAAAAAGCTATTTTATTGATTCCAATTAAGTGTAAAACAAGACTTTAAACAAACTGATAATCAACGCCAAAAACTTGCGACAACAGCGTTTGCGGCGCGTCCAAAACCTTTACATCGCCGCGTGGCGAAGGCGTTACGGGCGAATTTGCCGCCAAATAATCGCGCATCGTTTGGTGTAACGTGTAGGCAGTGTTTTTCCCATTTTTGACATTTGGGATGCGGCACAACATCGTTTCGGGGTCGCCGTCGCGCTCGCAAGCGCAAATGCTGTATTCTTTTTCCAACTCCAAAGGCACGCCGTTTGTGGTCAAGGTTTGCACCCGTTTTCCCGCTTCGCCGTGGGCATTAAACGTCATTTCCAAGCCTTTTAATTTGACAACCCAACCGCCAAAACGCTTTGATGCATCTTTTGCAAAAACATTGTTCAACTCTTTTTCTAACCATTCGCGTAGCTGTTTGCCCGTGACATTTGCCGTTCTGACCTGCGAATCAACGGGGAGCATATCAAAAATATACCCCTCAGTAATTGCCACTTGTCCCGATGCATCTACGTTTCGCGGTGGGCAAAAACGGAAGCCGTTTGACAGCACAATATCGGTTCCAACGCGCCATTTTAGGGCATCAATTATCAACGTATCAATGGTGTTTTCAACGACAAAATAGCGGTAGAGAGGGAGCGTCGAGTAGCCGTGAATTTTATCAATTGCGGCGCTAAATGGCTGTTCTTGCGCCTGAATCATGGCTAAAATCGCTGGTTTCGGCTTGTATTTCTGCGCATCTACTTCCATCAATTCGTATTTTTCGCCAATGATTTTACCGTCTTCAATCGTCAAATCTAAGCGACCGACGAACGAACCGAACGCCCCTGGCTCAACCACTTTTGCGTATTTACACTCAATTGGCTTCCGCACCCGCTCGTGCGTGTCGCCGCCAAAAATGTAATTGACGCCTTTACATTCGGGCATATTTGCCAACGAAATTTGTTGCGACAAACCCAAATGCGCGATGATAATCACGAAATCACATTGCTCTTGTTCTTTCAAAACATCGACATAATATGCTAAATTTTCTTCGGGTTTTGTGTAAACAATGCCCTTTGAGTAATTCGGCGATTGACGGATTGGCACCAAGTGGTCGGTATAGCCCAAAAACCCGATTTTTACGCCGTGTTTCGACAGCGTTTGGTAGGCAGGGAAAATCAATTCACCCCGTTTTCCGCCGCCCAAATCGTGGTACATATTGGCACAAACTTTTGGGGCATCTAAAGCGCCTAAAAGCTTCTGCATTTTATTTTTTCCGTATATCACTTCCCAATTTCCCGGCAAATAAAGGTCGTAATTCAAGGCATTTAGAATGTCAACGTAAGCCGTTCCCGTCGTTTTTACGGACAGCAAACTGCCTTGAAACATATCGCCCGTATCAATCAAAAATGTATCGGGATTCTTTTTTCTGACCGAATCAATGAGCGTCGCCAATTGAGCATAACCCGCCGTTTTGCGGAAAACTATTTTGTTGTTTTCCCAAAACAATTCGTCATGCGGATGGACTTGGCAATGCACATCAGTCGTTTGCAAAAGCGTAATTGTCTTAGTTTTAGCGCCTTTTTCGTCAAAATTGTCGGTATTTTCGTCAAAATCGGTATTTATACTGAGGGGTCCCTTTTCGACATCTGACGTCGGATTTTGGTTTTCGGCAGAGACAAGACTTGGGCTTAAACCGATGCCGAGACTACCCAAAAAGCTATTTTTTAGAAATTTTCTACGATTAGACATATACTTATAATGATGAATGATGAGTTATGAATGATGAATATTTTATTTAATACACAGCCAGATTAGGTCATGTAGTTTTATAAAAAGTAAAAAACTATGTGACCTAATGTGACTATGTGTTAAATAAAAAACGTGCTAACAAAAATAGTTAATGTTGTTGAATTAAATTGCGTTTAAAGCTGCAAAAAATGAAATTCTGAACCGTTTCAAACGGTGTAATATGGTCAACGATAACGCATTTTATTTTAGTAAAAAATGCCTCAACCCGCGCCGATAGCGTCTGCTCAGAATACTGCTGAATCGGTAAACCACTGCATTTGGTGGGTCCATTTTCGGTAAAAGTGCTGAGGATTAAAGCACCTTCGGACGTGACAAATTGGCGAACGGTTTCGACGTATTTCTCTACGTCTTGCGCCTCCGTCAAAAAGTGAAAAGTGGCGCGGTCGTGCCAAAAATCGTATTGCTCAACAGGTTGAAAATCAACGACATCTGACACAATCCAATTGATTTTATCGCTTATTTGGGCGCCCAATTCTTGCTTTTTTTTCTCAATTGCCGTTGCCGAAATATCCAAAACGGTGATGTTTTTGAACCCGTTTTTGACTAAATAATTGACAAAACGACTTTCACCACCGCCAAT
>JAYUKJ010000800.1:0-2539 GCA_043764555.1 Saprospiraceae bacterium | reverse complement strand
GTATTTCACGCATTTGCGAGACGTGTAGCGCGTTCGTTTGCGGCGTTTTTTGTTCCAACTCGGCGGCGTTCGCGTCGTCGTGGAAGAGATTGCGAATTTTATTGAACATGATTTTGGGTGTTTTAAATTGTATCGCGGACTTCAGTCCGTAAATCTCTAACAACGCGCTCGTGAGGGTTTCCAAACCCGATACGTACTATTGATTGCGTCTCCGACGCGCGACAGAAGGACCCCTCAGTATAAGCGCTGTTTTTAAAGAATTAAGTACACTTTTACAGCAGTCCCCGCGCGTCGGAGACGCAATCAATAGTACGTATCGGGTTAAAAACCCTCACGAGCCTACGTTTCGCAACCAACTAAGATGCTGCGCAAGCGGGGAGTTCTCCGAACATAGTGTTCAACTATTTTAGAGTCCGCTCACTTTAATTATTCTTTTTAAATATCACGCGCAAATTTTGAAAAAGAATCAGCATTGTCAAGCGCATCGTCGTTAGAAAGCGTTGTTGGACAGCCGCTCCAGCAATAGGCTTCGTCGTCTGTATTATCAAATTTATGGCTTGCTTCGTGAATAATTGTTTCGGCTAAATCGTTGGTAGAACGCCCAAAAGCACCTGGACACAAATGTAAATTACCCGCAATAGAGAGAAAAGTATAAACGTAAGCGTTGTTACCGTCACAGGTAGAATTTTGAGGTGCTTCACATTCAATTGTGAAATTACTTCTTAATCCTCTTAGAATATTTAGAAAACTCATCATTGCGTGTAAGCGTGTGTGAACATCGTGACTTCTGAAATAATTGTCTAAAAGAGCAACGGTCGCTGGTGTTTGAGTCCCTCCTAAAGCAGTAATAGCACGATTAATCATCGTTTGAGCAACTGGTATCGCTGAATTGATTTCAGTAATATTGGTTGCATCGCAATCGACTTTTGAAACAACCCGTTGAATAGAGGAATTCGTTGAACCACCACCTTGTTGCACCACGTGCGTCAACTCATGCGCCAACAAATGCCGTCCGCTGTCACTATTTGGCTGATATTGACCTTCGCCGAAGACGATGTGATTGCCCGACGTGTAAGCCCGTGCCGAAATGTCGCGCGCGGAAGCGGCGGATTCACCGTCGGTATGCACTTGAACGTTATCGAATGAGCGGTTGAAACGGGATTCCATGAACGTTTTAGCGTTGCCGTCTAAGGCGCTGCCGCTGCGTAAAATAGCGTTTGCGACGGACGGCGGCGCGGCAAAACCGCCCGTTGCGGCGCCCGTTTCTTTGCGTTGCGCGGTCTGTTCTTTCTCATTGTCGCAATGCGCGCAGGCGCGTTGAACCATAGGCGTTATCGTTGGCGAAAAATAGGACCCCTCAGTATAAGCACCATTTTGGGCGCTATTTTCGGGTTTTCGCATCACCATATCGGCGGTTTTATTTGCTTCATGCTCATGCGCGTCGTTGGATAAACCAACGGTAAGTTTGGTTTGAACGACGGCTTGCGCGTTTGTTTGCCGATTGAAAAAAGGCAATTGCGTCGGGCGCGTTGAGGCGTCGGGTTGTTGTTCGGTACGCTGTTTCATTCGTTACATTTTTTTTAGTTAAAATTATTGTGTGTCGAAATATTTATTTTTAAGAAAAGTTTAAATACAAACAATTATGTGGTATATTTGTCCTTATTAAGAATCATCGAGAACTACACATCCAAATTGTTAAACAAATTTTTATCATTAGTCTAAAAAAAATCTAACCACATGGCTAACGAATTGAATCACACACCGCACGTGATGTCTCCAGAAGAATTTGCAGACGTCAAAGACACCATCAAATCGCTGTGGACAAAACTTTCTTTTATGAGAAGTTTGGAAGACGACAACACAGTGAGTTTTAACAAAATTTCCGATGGTGACAAAGTTTTCATTAGCGATTGCTTGACGGAGTCCGAAGAAGCCGTTCTCAAAAAAATGGTGCCTCTTTCCGTCAACGTTGAAAAAATTCAACTTAGTGATTTGTCTCATAACCAACTTTGGATCATTGAAGACGCATTGACCGAATTGCTTGCTCAAGTTCGCCGTAACCGAATGCTTGCTGCTGACGACGCTTACAGCGGTGTCTCCTCGATGTACAGTTACATTAAGCAAGCAGCGAAAGACAAAGTCCGAGGGGCCGTTGCCATGTTTGACCGTTTGCAGTCGTTCCACATGAAGCGCGTGCAAGCAGGAAAAGACGCCAAAGCGGCTAAGAAAAAAGCCGAAGAGGAAAAAATTAAGGCTGTTGCGGATGCCATCGCGGAAGAACAAGCAAAAGTAGCTGTTCAGTCGGGCAAATAGCCTAACGCTGTTTAGCTTTTCTCTCATCGCCAACGTATCTCTTTAGATATGTTGGCGATTTTTTTTAATCCTTCAATTAATCGTTTCGACTACCAAGCTAATCGTTTCGACTACCAAGCTAATCGTTTCGACTACCAAGCCAATCGTTTCGACTACCAAGCCAATCGTTTCGACTACCAAGCCAATCGTTTCGACTACCAAGCCAATCGTTTCGACTACCAAGCCA
>JAYUKJ010000799.1:0-2539 GCA_043764555.1 Saprospiraceae bacterium | reverse complement strand
CTTTTTCCAAATCCATAATTGTCATGCCCGTATGAATGCGTTGTGGGTTTCGAGATACATCATCAATTAAAAACTCATACATACTTTCACGGACTTCTTTGTTGGGATAATCTAAAACCATATCACCTGTCATTTTATCTACTTTTTTGACCGTCAAGTAACCTGTTTGAAAAAGCAAAGGAATCAGTTCAAGGTTATCAATATCATATTTGTCCAAAATTCTGTCATTGACAACCGCGTTTTCAACATTATAATAGGTGATACGGCGCATCTGTTTAACTAAAAAATCAGGGCTTCCCGTACTGAACCAATAATTGCGAAATCGTTGGTCATATAAAAAATTAAGCGTTCCAAATGGATTATACACTTCTGTCAGACCATCCCAACTATAGCCGTCGTACCAAATTTTCATTTGTTTAAGAAGTTCCTCTCGGCTTATGTTAAGATTTTCTACACAACTTTGAATATAATCTGGAAAATACAACTCTAATTCTTCTTGTGTATAACCTGCAAGGGCAGCATATCGTTTAGAGAGGGTAATATCTGTCAAATTATTTAGATGTGAAAAAAGTGATACTTTGGCAAACTTAGAAATACCTGTAATAAACAAAAGTTCCAATTGCTTATCGGCATTTTTCAAAACGCTATAAAAATCTCTTAAAGTGAGCCGATTCTTTTTGGCTATGTCTATTTCATCTTTTTCTAAAAAATCAATAATCGGTTTGTCATATTCATCAATCAATATCACGACCTTACCATATTGAGATGACAATGCCGCTATCAGTTCTTTAAATTTAGATTTTAGGGTTATCTTTTCTAAGGTAATACCATAAATTGCTGCACATTCATCTAATTGTTCAAGAAGTGCATCATTTAAACCCAATCCTTGATAATCCACATCATCAAAAGAAATATGAATCACAGGGTTGGTTTTCGACCAATCCCAATTATTTTCTATCCAAAGTCCGTCAAACACGGCTTTATTGCCCAAGTAGAGTTCTTTGAGCGTAGAAATCAACAACGATTTGCCAAAACGACGGGGGCGCGAGAAAAAATAATAAGTCCCTGTTGTCGCTAATTGATGTACCAACCGTGTTTTATCAACATAAACACAGTTTTTTGCACGGATTTGTGGCAAGGTCTGTATGCCAATTGGTAAGTTTTTCATGGGGTAAAGATAAGCAAAACAATAATTAATGGTAAAATATTCCTACGCCAAAATAGACCCCTCAGTATAAATGCGCTTTTTAACGCACAAACGCTTGACTATCGGTTTGATAATCAAGCGTTTGTGGGTTTTGAGACCCCCTCAGTATAAAAGCCTATTTCTTATAAAAAAACCTCACTTGTGGCAATAGCGCAACGAAAATAAGTGGAATAGCATACAGCATATAAAAGGTTTGCAACCCACCCACGCCTTGTACATAAATGGTTTCGACTTGAATCCAAATAATCAAGGCAAAAGCAACATAAATACTGTATGACCATGCCCAATACATATCTTTAAAAAAATTAAAATGCTCGGCAAATGGCGAAGCGATTTTTTTAAGTAAAGCAAATATTAAGAATGTAGGAAAAAGCCCTAACACTACAAATAAAATAATACCCGGAATTAAAAAATTTGTGAAAGGTGAATTTTGTAGAATGGATAACGGCAAGCCGCCAAGCAATTTTCCTGATGGAGAAATAATTAATGCTCCACCACCGCCTATGGCACTCAATCCGAGAAAAGATAGTAATATTAGATGAATATTACGTATTGAATTTGAAGTCATGACAATTGATTTATAAAAATAATTGAGCAATATTACTCGGCAATTACCCCTCAGTATTTTATGCTTTTTTGGACAATTAAACAGTATATTTATCAATACAACCAATACCCCTTTATTCCGCCCTTCGAATTAACTTCAAGCGTTGGAAGTTGAATAGTCATTAATGCGTTCTGAAATAAATTAAATACGTATGCCAATTATGAAAAATTAAAAATATAAGGACAACAAGTAAATACACCCATCTTTTGAAAGGAATATTGAAATAAAAAGAATTGCCGATAAATCCAATTCCAATTAGCCAAAACAAAGGCGTATAGGCGGGTGCTAATAATCCTAATTCGCTCTTACTCCATGCACTGTTTGGAAAATACATCAAAATTAGCCAAGAAGCGAAGTATAAAAGCGTTCCAATGACATATAAAACAAGCCCTTTTTTTTGAATGGGTGTTACAATTTTAATGGGCATAAAGGATATTAAAACGAACATTATTAACCTTGAAATATTCTCAACATTGATAATGTAAGGCGGAATTTCCTTCCAAAAACTTTCGGGTTGAGGTGCTTTGGGTAATTTATCCGTAAACATATAATCCCATAACAAAATAGGAATTGTTAGGAGGAAACAATTGAATACATATTTTTGAATATTTTTAAATGTCATTTTTATATTTTATTTTAATTACTCTTAGACAATTTTAAATGCCTGTTTAAATAACTGCCGCCAGCAATACAAACACCCAAAAAAATAGCCGCAGGCAATAAAA
>JAYUKJ010000798.1:0-2550 GCA_043764555.1 Saprospiraceae bacterium | reverse complement strand
CAGTTGCCGCAGGTTTCTACAAAACACTCGGTATTAAAGTCGTTATTTTATATCCTTCGGGAAAAGTTAGTATGCTGCAAGAAAAACAATTGACAACTTTAGGTGAGAATATTACCGCTTTAGAAGTCGAAGGAACCTTCGATGATTGTCAAGCATTGGTTAAACAAGCGTTTTTGGATAAAGAATTGACGACAAAAATCCGTTTGAGTTCTGCCAATTCTATCAATATTGCGCGTCTCATTCCGCAGAGTTTCTACTATTTTGAAGCCTTCAAACAAGTAGAAACGAAAGGAAAACCTTTGGTATTTAGTGTTCCTTCGGGCAACTTCGGCAATTTGACGGCAGGTCTTTTCGCTCAAAAAATGGGTTTACCCATATCGAAATTCATCGCCGCTACCAATGCAAACGATGTGGTTCCGCAATATTTGGCAACGGGCAACTACAAACCAACCCCCTCAGTACCGACGCTTTCAAATGCTATGGACGTAGGCAATCCGTCTAACTTCGCAAGAATGCTGGATTTATATAGTTCCACGTGGAACATTATGAAAGAAAACCTCGTCGGATACGCCTACAATGACGCCGTGACTAAAGCAGCGATGCGCGAAGTGAAATCAAAGTACAAATACGTCATTGACCCACACGGTGCGGTGGGCTACTTGGCGTTGAAAGACTACCAAAAAGAACACGATGTAGTTGGAATCATTCTCGAAACCGCACATCCTGCCAAGTTCTTAGATGATGTTGAAATTATTTTGGAACAAAAAATAGAAGTCCCCGAACGCCTTGCAAGCCTTGCGGATAAGAAAAAAGAATCTCGATTAAGCCCTACGGACTTTGGCGATTTCAAGTCTTGGCTCTTGGCAAACTATTGATAAGCACAAAAAAGCCGTGGTTCAACTCCTTGAATCACGGCTTTTTATATTTAATGTTTCACGTGGAACAATTATAAAGACTACAATCATTTAAAAAAATAAGTTAAAGAGAAAAAAGAGACCCCTCAGTATAAAACACTATTTTCCAACCTTTTCCTTCCCTACCTGAGTCATGGCAAAACTCCGCGTCATTTTTTTGATAAATTCAACACGCCTAAAACGCAGTGCCGACCAGTCAGCATCAATCGCCACCATGCGTACAGGTTCAAAGCCTTTTTCACCCAACACCGACCAACCTGTATCACGGTTAAAATCGCATTGGAATTTCTTCGATGAACCTTTCGGATAAGCAAACCAAAGCAAGCCATCTTCTACTAATTTTATTGCCGCTTCAGCAGCAACAGCATCTACTTCATCTTGCATGGTGCAAAAAGCGATGATAAAATTCGTGCTTTCAACCGATGTAGAATCACGATAAAAAACTGTCCATTCTTTCATCGTTTCTATATTCGATTCAAAACTTTCGGGCGCATTGATAACGACGACCGAAGGTGAATCTTTGAAATTCATTTTCTTAAACACTGCATCCATTGTATAATTGATTTTAAATTAAAAAGTAAAGTTAGAAACAAATCAAAACCTAAAACTAATTTTGTCACAATAATAATTTGAAATAATATCTTTGTACATTGCAATATCTTTCCTTCTACAAAAATTCTACATACTAATTGTCTGAATTTCTTTTGTTATTTGTTTTAAATATTAACTTAGCAAACCTTATCAATTAACGTAATTTCTTAATCTATAATCCGTCCTCACTAACATTAAATTCAGAAAAAATGAAAATCAATTTCAAACAAGGTCTGCTCGCGATACTATTGGCTTTCACGTTCAGTGTTCCGCTTTCGGCGCAGAAAAAAACGGAACCAGCTAAAAACGTAATGGTTGAAATGCGCGACGGCAACAGTTTCAACGGCGTTTTAAAAGGCCGACAAGGCGACACAGTAACGGTCGAATCCGCAACACTTGGCGTCTTGAATCTTAATATCAAAAACATCAAAAGCATAACGGCGCTTGATGCGAGTCAACTCAAAAATGGAGTGTATTGGTTTGAAAATACGCACGCAAGCCGCGGCTTTTTCGCGCCAACGAGTTTCAATCTACGAAAAGGTGAAGGGTATTACAGCAATATTCTAATAGGGTTGAACTCAGTTGCGTACGGATTTACCGATAATTTCACCATCGGTGCGGGCGGTGACGCTTTCACGGTCCTCACGGGAATTGCACCAACGGTTCTCTACGTCACACCTAAATTCTCTTTTCGAGGCGGAGAAAATTTTACCTATGGCGTAGGTGCATTGATTGGCTCCTTCGGTTTCAACGAAAACCGCGCAACGGCGGGCATTGCTTACGGCGTTGGTACTTTTGGTAATCGCAATAACAATGTTTCGGTTGCCGTCGGCTACGGTTTTGCCGAAGGCAGTTGGTCAAAACAACCCGTCGTAACGCTAAGTGGTCAATATCGCGTTGCCCGAAAAGTCAGTTTAATGACTGAAAATTATATCTTGCCTAACGTCGTTTTTGGCGTAACAGGCGCGCGATTTATGAATTCTAATTTTTCATTTGACATCGGCGCCATGTACGGCGGACTATTTGGCGACGCCTTTAGTGGCGG
>JAYUKJ010000797.1:0-8627 GCA_043764555.1 Saprospiraceae bacterium | reverse complement strand
GGTCGGCGGCGGTGTCTTTTGCCGTCAAAAAGATAACTGGAATGTCCGTGTTTGACAAGCGAATTTGCTCGCACACTTCAAAACCGTTCATCTCGGGCATCATCACGTCTAAAATCAGCGCGTCGAAATGTTGCTCTTGAAACAAATGAACCGCCTCTTTCCCATTCACGGCTTCTACCACTTCGTAGCCTTCTAATTCGAGATTTAATTTGACGACATCGCGGATGTTCTCCTCGTCTTCTGCTAATAAAATCCTCATTGTTTTAAGTCTGTTTATCCCGTTATTTTTCTTTAAAATAAAAGGTAATTAAGAAATGAAAAGTTTGTATTTTGGATGAAAATTGGCTGTTATACTGAGGGGTGTCCCAAACACAATATTTTGACAGTCAATGATTTAGATGTTTTCATTAAGGCTTATTCATACTTTAGCTCGTTAAGTTATTGTATAGACGTTGGATTTATTTAAAGTCTCGTTTCTCCTCAGTTTTCGCCTGATGTTGTCGTTAAATTGCCGTAATTAAAACGCGTTAAAATCAATCACACAAAACTAAATTTCACGGCTTGTATTGCCCTCAATGCGTAAAATTTATGTCATTATAAGATTGGGCAACGTTTAAAAAATTGCCCAATCTAAAACCCATAAACCCCATAAACCCCATTACGCTTCCATTTTCACTTGTTGCGTCGGCATCAATAATTCATTTCTGTACGCCACTTGACGCGCCACATTAGCGGCAACTTCCATCAAGGCTTTCTTCGTAATCGGCTCCTCGCCTATCACGGCGGGTTTGCCCGAATCGCCCGCTTCACGGATGCCCATGACGAGCGGGATTTGTCCCAACAAAATGCTGTCGCTCGCGAGCGCCAATTTTTTTCCTGCGCCTTCGCCAAAAATATAGTAGCGGCGGTCGGGCAAATCGTCGGGCGTAAACCACGACATATTCTCAATAACGCCCAAAATTGGCACATTTACGTGGTCTAAACGGAACATATTCATCGCTTTTATGGCGTCAATGTACGCCACATCCTGCGGTGTCGTGACCATCACGACGCCCGTCACGGGAACCGTTTGCACCAAAGTCAACTGCACATCACCCGTGCCAGGCGGCAAATCGACGACGAGATAATCGAGTTCGTTCCAAAGGACATCTTGCAAAAATTGTTTGATAACGCCCGCCAAACGCGGACCCCTCAGTACAACGGCTTGTTCAGGCTCGATGATGTTACCGATGGAAATAACTTGTAATCCGTAGGCCACCAAAGGCACAATTTTCGCCTGTCCATACACCTCTTGAATCAACGGCCGTTGCCCTTGCAAACCCAACATTGTCGGAATACTCGGACCATAAACGTCGGCGTCCAAAAGCCCAACTTTGGCGCCCAAAGCCTGCAAACCCAACGCAAGATTGACCGACATTGTTGATTTTCCGACGCCGCCTTTGCCCGATGCCACGGCAATAATGTTCTTCAAATGCGGTAAAACGCGCGTTGTTGCCTGTTGCGTTGCTTCTTCGGTACGCGCGGCGGTGTGAACATTCGGCTGTGCTTCGGGATAAACTTTTTGGATAGCGGCGATGCACGCGAATATCAAATCCGTCTTATTTGGCATATTCAACGAAGGCAACATGAGCGTCAAATTGACGTTGTTCCCTTCGATTTTGAGGTTTTCAATCATCCGTCTCTGCACCACATCCTGCCCCGTTGCGGGGTCTGATACGGTTCGTAAAGCGGCGACAATTTTGTTACTATCTATCATAAATATCTGATTATCAATTTTTTAGAATAAAAAAATGAGCGCTAAAACATCCGTGTTTTTTGCACGGCAAATGTAGTCATTGATTTTAGATTTAACAACTTTTTCAAAAGTTGCCCAATTTAAGAAACGGGGTAAAATTTGAGAAAAATACTGAGGGGTCCCATTTTTTTAGTTAATGTCGAATCAAATGCGTGGAAGTTCAAAATTCTTACTTAGTTTTACGTAATTATTAGTCAAAAATTGTCACTACTCGGCAATGGAAAAAAGTCCGAAAATCACTTTCCGTCCAGTGTAACAAAAATTTAATCAAAATCAATCCGTTAAAACATGAAAAATCTAAACATCTACGCCTTAATGTTGAGCATTTTAGGCGCCCTTAGTGGCTATTTAGGTTGCGTCCGACCCGACCCAACCGTGCCTGAGAATTACGCCGTTTACCCACTTGAAGCCAAAGGGACGGAACTCCCCGACGGCTCATTCCGATTGACTTGGAACGCCATAAAATCGGCCGATTTCATTGAGTATCAAGTGATTAAGAACACGGGCGATACGGTGCCGTTCATCGCGGATAGCGCCATCAATAAATTAGTCAGGATTAATCCCAACTTGGAATTAGCTAAAAAAATTGCCGACGTTGACAGCACATTTTTCGTCGATTCGTTCAGCGTTCCCACAAATCGAACATTTCTACGCGTTTTTGCGGTTCTTAAAAACCGAAATTTAAGCAGTAAAAATGTTGCGATGCCCATAAAATCGGATGCTCAAGAATTGGCACTCACCGTTAGTGACGCCTTGTACATTCCCGAAGAAAAAAAAATCGCCCTTGCCGACAAAACAACCAACAAATTAGCCATTTATGATATTCCTTCAAACAAGCTAACGCTTAACGCTTCATTTGTTAATTTGACAAGTAGTGCCGAAATGACTTACGGGCGTTTGAATAATATGACGGAATTTTTGATTCCACTTGGTACTTTTGGGTCTTCGATATCCGTGATAAATCTATCAGGTATCTTTGTGGGAAGTTTTTTTAGTAATGGCGTTTCCAATAGTTTAGACGCCATTTTGTACGAGAAAACGTCGGATTCTTATCTCACAATGTCGGCTCAACCAGCCACTATCCGCTCCTTTCTTAGACCATTCCCCCTAAATAACGGCAGTGGAGTGGCGCTCGTTACTTCGACGGCTTTTTTTCCAGCAACACGCCTACAAACCGCGTACGTCTTCCGAAAAGCGCCCAATGCCCGCGAAGCAATTGCCGTATCTATTACCAACGGCAGCAGCGATTTAATTTGGTTCCGATACGATGCTGATTGCAAAAACGTCACTAAAATTAATGGTTTAAGCACAATTTCGCTAAACATTACAAAACGTCCGTTTGCAATAGCACCTGATAATCAAAGGTTCATAACGGGTCCGAAAGGTTTGATTTTCAACCGCGGTATGTCTTTGGTTGACAGTTTAAAATTGCCAACATCCGATGCGCTTTATGCTGATATGGTTTATTCTAACGATGGAACACGGCTTTACGCCGTGCGCAACGCGACCGACCGAAGCGGGAAATTTGTGGATATTTACGCTTATCCAAGTTTTAAATTTGAACGCTCCGTCGCTTTCAAAAGCACACCGACGCGCATTTTTCAAGACGGTGATTACTTGATTTTAGTCGGTCGTTCGCCCAACAATGCCCGATTGGCAATGGTTGAAAAAGTGAAATTATAGCCCCCAATAGCCCAAATACTGAGGGGTCCTTTTTTTTGTAAATGGCAACTTTAAATTTTCCCATACGTACAAAATGGCAAAATTAAATGGCTGATGCAACTATTCCTCGATTCATTTGGCGCGTTTTTAGGCGTTCGGAACCAACAATTCCTCGTTAGACTCGGCACAAGCCGCGCCGAACACACGTTTGCCGTCCGCGACGTCAACGTTATTTTTTTAACCCGCGGCACAACCCACACAACCGACGCCCTCATTCTCGCCCTCGAAAACGATATTCCCGTCGTCATCATCGACAGCATCGGACATCCCGTCGGTCAAGTCTGGTCGGGCAAATTTGGCTCGATTGCCACAATTCGGCGGCATCAATTGTCTTTCGCAGTCCACGCCGAAGGCTGGCGCTGGCTTGCTCAACAATTGCAACGCAAAATAGAGACGCAAAACGCCGTGCTGCACCAGTTTTCCGTTTACTTCAACCACGACGACAACACCCGACGGCGACTCAACAAAGTGACACCCGCTTTGCAAAATTTGGCGAATAACTTTGAGCGGTGGTTACCCGACGTCAACGCGGCGACTAAAGTTGGCGACTGCGTTCCTGAACAAACCGCTAACATCTTTCGAGCGTGGGAAGCTACCGCGTCTCGCTACTATTTTCGGTTTTTGGCGTCGGTTGTTCCAATTAATTACCAATTTGAAAACCGCAACTTTCGCCCCGCTTTGGATAAATTTAATTGCCTATTGAATTATCTGTACGGCATCCTCTACGCCTACGTCGAACTTGCCTTGATGAAATCGGGCGTTGACCCAACAATCGGCATTCTTCACGTTGACCGCTACAACCGACCAACTTTGGTTTATGACTTCATTGAACCCTACCGACATTGGGCAGATACGGTCGCTTTGACCTTGATTTTTGGCAATACCCTACCCGATAACGCTTTCTCGGAAGTACCCGAATTTCTCAAAGACCCCAAAGGCGACCCCGAAACTCAAGGTTTCTGGTTAGAAAAAACGGGCAAACCGATTGTCGTTAAAACCTTTTTAAATTACATGGACGAAAGAATATTGTACAAACAGAAACAACAAAAAAGAAGCGTCGTCTTGGATTTAGACGCGCAGACATTGGCAACGACGTTGAAAAATTTTGGGAAAGAAAAATAGGACCCCCTCAGTATAAACGTCCTTTTACACCACCAACAACCAACTTTCTCAAAGTTTTAGAACTTAGGGAAAGTTGACACATCTAAAAAGTAAAACAAAATGAAACGTATCGCCGCAATTCTATTGGCACTTGGTCTGATAATGACCACTTCCACGCCGCTTTTCGCGCAAAACAATGCCGAAACAGGCTTAGACAACATCTTTCGGACGTCGGACGAAGCAAGCGAAACCGCTACGCAGTCGAGCCGCCGCAAAGGTCAAAAAACCCAAGTTTTGCCCGAAGGCTCCGAGCGCGTCGGCTGCGTCTGTATGTCGGGCAGCGTGCGCGGCACAACGGGCATCGGCTCTTGTTCGGGACAAGGCGGTGTGCGGTATTGGCTCGTCGAAAACGCCGACGGCGACACCTTGCAATACCCAACAAGCCGACAAGCCCTCAACAGCGACACCGAAGTAGCGCCCTACGTCGGCCCGAGTCCGCAGAGTCGCGCGGCAAACGCGCCGACTATCATCTTTATGCCGCCGCAAACGAATGGTTTCCTCGAAATGCCGCCGCAAGAGACCCCTCAGTATAAACGGCTTTTGGACTCACAAATCGTGATTTTTCAGACGCCCACGCACCCTTACGATTCAACGGTGCGCAACGGCGACCCGACAGCCTTGTTGGGACTGCCCCTGATTTTTAATTCGTTGATACAACTCTGCATGGTGTTAGTCGTTTGCGGCACGTTGACGGTTATCGTTAAGTTGTTTTTAAATCAAGGACAACCCGACGCAACAAACAGCAACAAAATATTCAGAAACATCAGATTGACCTTGATAAAAATAATGGTGCGCGGCAACCGTTTTTTTAAGTGATACATGAAAAATGAAAAACGTTCGGGAAACTTTTGACGTTTTCCGAACGCTGCTTTGCACCGCTCATCCTGCATACCTTACTTCAACATGAACTTTTTTATCTGTTATGACATCAGCGACGACAAACGGCGCGGACATTTAGCCAAACTGTTGCTGCGAACGGGTTGCCGACGCGTGCAAAAATCCGTCTTTGTTGCCATTGACTTCGAGCGACGCGAAATGCTGCTGTTGAAAACAAAAGTAGAAAAACTCCTAAACGGGCGTTATCCCCAAGAACGTCGGGATGTTCCAACCGAGGAGTCCTCTTTGACGGATAGTTTGTTGTACATTCCGCTTGACAACGACGCCGTAAAAGACGTTCTTTGGCAAGGCATCGACAACGATTGGAAAGAATTATGGAAAAAAGACCGTGTAAAGTTTTTATAATAAGAACAGCCGCCTATCTTTGCGACATCGAAAATGTTCATTGATACGCTTTTGTACAAACCTTGTTAGATAGTTTTTTGACCGCGCCTTTTTGCGTAAGATATTGATACGCAGTGCTTTAAGTGTGGACGCCTTTTAAACCCTTCTTCGGCTTCGGCTGGATTGAAAACGCAAAGAGAAAATTAAAACCCATTTTGTCTGAACTGCTTTTAAACCCTTCTTCGGCTTCGGCTGGATTGAAACTATAAAGCGTATGCTTCACAAATGTTAATAGGGTGGTCTTTTAAACCCTTCTTCGGCTTCGGCTGGATTGAAACGGCAAAAGGCGTCGGTGTCCCAATCTGCTTTCTAATAAATTGATTGCATCAATTTCTTGAAAGCCGATTGGGACACCGCCGCCTTTTGGCGTTTTAATTCTGATGGTATTGACGTTCTTTCTACTTCGACGAACCAAAAAGCCTTTGCCGCGTGTGCGGCAAAGGCTTTTTGGCGTTTTACACTGAGTAGTCAGTCAAGCTAATAGTGTCGGGTTCATTTTTAGGGAAAATCAACGAATCCAACGTCGGCGAGGTTTCAAACCTCGCCGACGTTTCATTAATTAAATCAAACTATTTGGTCAATTATCCAAAAACCATTCAGATACCATTCAGATACCATTCGTTAAAACTTAAAAAATTCGTTTTTCTAACTTCTCCATCAATCCCTTCGTCATGGAGATGTTTGCCATTAAATTTCAGGAAATGAGTTGCGTAACAGCCAATTAAGTAGGTCAACACATTTAAGCGATACATTTTTTTTCAACACATAGTCACATAGGACACATAGAAGTCGCTGAAAATCAATTAGTTAAAACTATGTGTCCTATGTGACTATGTGTTGAAAAAATGTCGTTTATTTAAGTTTAACTACTTAATAGAAGTCTTGCTTCTATTAATTTTCCCCGGTTGGTTGAAATAATCTCAATTAAGGATGATGTAGGAATAGCATTCATTTTTTTATTATTTGACTATTTTTCTGTATTTTTCACGCCCAACAAATTCGAGTAACCCTTTATCTGTTGGTAATTGATTGCGCACGGGTGCGTAACATCAGTTAGTAATTGTAATTGTCGATGTGCGCTCCCTTAATTTTTATCAAAGGTAATGTAAGCTCAAAAACTAATCTCATCCGTGTCCATAATTTCTAAAACAGGACCCCTCAGTATAAAACGCCTTTTTGCCTCTCAAAAAGAATCTCTTGCTGCGCAACAAGTTGTACAACAAGAGATTTTTATTATCGCGTTCCCATAAATGCATTTATGTGCGTTTGAACAACTTTGCGTCCGTTTGAACGCTTACGCTTACACATCTGTCGGATTTGCCACATCTCTACATTTTAATGAACTTCATTGGCACATCTCGGCCGTTGCCAACGTCGGTTTGGATGAAATAAACCCCTTGCGGCGCGTCCGAAAAATCAAAACCTATGGTGTTAACGCCTTTTTCTACCGCTTGCTTTTCGGATTTAACGCGCGTCCCAACGGCGTTGTAGAAGTCAAAACGCACCGTTCGTTTGTCGATGCTTTCTAATTTGATAAACACGTCGCTACTCGTCGGATTGGGCGAAATGGCGCTAATGACAATCGGAATAAGCTGCGTCGGGCGCTGTTGCGCCAAGTTGGCAACGGCAAATTGGCCGATAATATTGACCGTATAATCTTCCACTTCCCCATTCGCAAAGGCTTCGCAAGGCGTGGGATAGCTGCCTTTTTTCATCGTAACGCGCATTCTCACGGCACCTTGCGTGGTCGTAAGGGGTATTTTAACGTTCTGAACAGCGACGACTTTACCGTTGTTCGTTTGTTCCAACACTTTTTCGTTGGTATCAAAAAAACCATTGCCGTTGAAGTCAATCCATGCGCGGTAATACAGCATCGTGGTGGTCGTGCTGTAGCTTTCCGTCGCCATTATGCTGAGGGCGTACGTTTTGTTCTGATTAACGGCGGTCGAGACGTCGCGCCAATCGGAATAGCCGACAACGAAACGCTCGGAACGCGTTTTTTCACTCACGTTATTAATTGTATTGAACTGCACCTTAGAAATCCATTCAAGCCACGGCGTTTCAGACTTCGACGCGCAAATCTCGCCCACAACAACCGCCTGAACCGTGACGAGGAAGCTGCAAGTGGCGCGATTGCCTTTAGCATCCGTTGCCGCGTAAGTGACCGACGTTACGCCAATTGGAAAAGCGTAACCGCTCGGAAAATTGCTTGAAACAGTCGGATTTGTTGTGCAGTTATCGCTTGCCGTTGGCACTGTCCACGTGACATTCGCCTTTGAAGTAGTCGTTGTGGTCGTTATATTTTGCGGACAATTGCGCAAAACGGGCGGTGTTACGTCGTTGGCACAAGGATTTGTCGCAACGACGCGCGTGACAACCACGTTGAAACGACACGCCGTTGTGCGGTTCGATTTATCATCCGTTGCGGTGTAAACGATGGCGGTTGTGCCAACTGGAAAAGTGCTGCCACTGGCGTAATTACTCGTAATCAAAGGCGTTGCGGTGCAATTATCCGCCGCAGTCGGCACCGTCCAATTCACAACTGCGGAGTAATTAGGTGTCGTGATGCTGATGTTTTGGGGACAATTCGCAAAAACGGGCGGCGTCACATCGCTCGCGCACGGGTCAACGACGGTTTGCGTCACATTGACGTTAAAACTGCACGTTG
>JAYUKJ010000796.1:0-2554 GCA_043764555.1 Saprospiraceae bacterium | reverse complement strand
GCAAATCCTAAAAAATACAACGGCAAGTCCGTTAACGGCAACGGGAACGTCTTACCACTTCATTTCGGTCGCCAAAGACCAAGAAACGCAAAATTTTGCAAGCCCTAACTACGGCAGCAACCGTTTGCGCGGCATCATGGGCAATGGTCTGTCGGGCGATAATCCCGCCATGGATTTGCAAAAAGATGGGGCGAGTTTCAATGGTTTCAATCCTTATACGGGCAATACGGGTGAATGGAATGGTGGAAAAGCAAGCATGTACAACGGCGGCGGTGTCGGCACAACGGGCGGCACGGGGACGCAAGTATTACCTTCGGCAAACGTAACGCGCTTGATTAATCAACAACCACAAATATTTGGTTTGGGTTATACCGCAGGCGCATCAACGAAAGTCAATGATTGGGTTGATGGTTGGACAGAAGCGACAACTTTGACCAATAACTCAGTGGCGAACACGGGTGCTGCCTATTACGGCTTAGGTCATAGCGGCGGCGGCGAATATTGGAACGGAACGATTAATGAAGTAATGGCGTATGATAGAGAATTGACTGCCCTTGAAATGCAGAAAATCAATACTTACACGGCTATCAAATACGGTATAACGCTCGGACAAGGCAACGGCAACGTCGGCTTAAACACAGGCTACAATTACATCGCAACCGACGGCACAACCGCTTTGTGGAACACCACAACAAACGCGGGTTACAATTACGACATCGCCGCAATCGGTAAAGACGACGCCGAAGGATTGAATCAAAAACAATCAAAATCGGTCAACGCGGGTGTTCAACCGACCCTCGGTTTGGGTTTAATTGCGGAAAGCAATCAAAGCAATAGCAATTCATTCGGTGCAAATATGACTTTTGAAGCATGGGGCAGTAATGGTCTCGGCGCGGGTTACAACACCAATTATACACCGACAACTTTCACGCCGCTTGAAACTTTCAAACGCATGAATCGTGCGTGGAAAGTGCAAGAAACGGGTACGGTTGGCAATGTTTTGGTTCAAATCAACTCAAATGCCGATTATATGCTCGTGGATACTGACGGGGACGGCAATTTTGCTACGGGGACAATTGCGGAAGTGCTGCTAACAAATAAGCAAGGTTTCTACAATTTTAATAATGGTGATGTCTTTACTTTCGGTAGAGATGTCGTGATTCAAGATTGCAACAATGGTTTGGCGTTCATTCACGGTGATGATGTGGCGAACTCTTCTAATTCGTCAACAATTGGCTTATCCGCTTGGAAATCAAACGGTAACGGCACGTTTAGCCCTGCAAAAGTCGCGCAAACGGGCTTTATCACAACAAATTCAGGCACTTTTGGCAACGATGCAGCAGCGTCAACTTTCAACGCCGATGCCAATAACGACGGTTTGAAAGACATTATCCACGCCACGGAAGCAAACAGTAATACGATTTACGTCTATTTCAACAACGGCGACGGCACATTCAGCACAACGCCCGTTGTGACCACCGCTATTCAAAGCAATACGGACGGGTCTGTTTTTGCAGGAGAGAACGGCGGCGAACAGGCTTGGATGGGCGACGCCGACGGTGACGGTAATGTAGATTACATTCAATCGGGCAACGATAAAAATATTCACGTTTACTTAGGTTTAGGCAATGGTAAATTTGCTCAAACCAGAATTACATCGGCTTTAAATGCTTCGGGTTATTTGACAAGTGGTATCTCGGGTTCGGAAACCTTCTTCGTTGGTGATGTGAACAACGATGGTTCAGTGGATTTAGTGGGCGCAACTGACCCTAATCACATGACCGTTTGGCTCGGCAACGGCGACGGTACTTTCCAAGCCAATCCGTATTTTGATGCCGACATTCAAGATTCAGGTAGCTCTAATTCTTCGGGTAGCGCGGGTACCGAGTATTCACAATTTGCCGATGTGGACGGTGACGGTGATATTGATTATGTCCACGCCGAAGGCTATGACAGTACGCCCCAAATTTGGGCATACCTCAATAATGGAGATGGGACGTTTGCAACAACGGCGGTCTTATCGCAAGCCACGTCTTATCCTAAAAACAATATCGGCGATTTTGCCAACTATACAGGTGCATCAACGAGTACCTTCAACGACGTAAACAATGACGGCAAAGCCGATTATGTCATTACAATTGACAACGGAACGGCGGCACAAAACGGTATTTACGTCTATTTAGCCACTTCGGGCGGTACGTTTAGCGCAACACCCTTGTTTACAAATATCGCAACGGGTTTTGCAACGGGCGTTAATGGTACTGAATCGAGTTTTATTGCTTGTGGTTTTATCATTTGCAAGGCGGGTGTTCAAAAACCTAAATTGTCGGCAGCAACAAAATCAAATGTTTGCCCCGCAACTAAGGCAGATTTGAGTACCATCACAGCAACCAATAAGCCAAGCGGTACAGTCTTGACGTGGCATACCGCAACACCTGCCACTTATTTGAACCGCGTAACAGACAGTACAATGGTCTTGGCGGGTACATATTACGCGGCTTTCTTTGATGGCGTCAACGGTTGCTTCTCTGGAAACGGCGATTCAACGGCAAGC
>JAYUKJ010000795.1:0-32549 GCA_043764555.1 Saprospiraceae bacterium | reverse complement strand
GTACAAAGGTTACGACGGCATTCCGTTCGACCCAGAAGGCTTGTTTTCGACAATTCCCGCGATTGCGAGCGTGATTTTGGGCTATTTTACGGGACTTTTGATTGACAGTAAAAGCAACCGCAAAGAATTGGTGAGTTATTTATTTTTATACGGTTTTGTGGCTTTGCTGATTGGCTACTTATGGAACTTCGTTTTTCCCATCAACAAACCGATTTGGTCGTCGAGTTACGTCGTTTTTATGGCGGGTTGGTGCTTGGTGATTAATGCCGTTTTGATTTGGTTGATTGACATTCAAAACCTCCGAAGTTGGACAAAACCCGTCTTGGTCTTGGGCATGAATTCGATGCTCGCATTCGTTATTTCTGGAATGTATGTCAAGACCGTTGCAAAGGTTAAATTCGATTCTTCTTACGAAACAATTACGCAAAAATGGGACAATCAGACGTTCCCAAAACGCATCGGAACGAGCCAAAAGCTCTACGAAGACGTCTTTTGCCCGATGACAACCGACCGACAAATGCTCATGGATTACAAAGCAGGAAAAATTAAGAAAGAAACGGACCCCTCAGTATTTGCCGACTTTGAGGCGCGCCAAAAGCAAAGTTCCTTGCTCTTTGCCTTGTTTCACGTCGTTCTCTTTTGGGCGATTTTATGGGTATTTTACAAGTTCAATATCTTTCTAAAAGTATAGATGTATCCACCGATTACGCCGAAAACGCTTTTGTCCACAAAAGCAAAACGAAAGTGAAATGTATTATAACTAATAAGTAGTTCAACTCAAATAACCGACACAAACTTTCCAAAAATTTTTAACTTTTGGAAAGTTGAAAGGCACAGCTAAGCAATTACCCAAAAATAATGCTTTGACAAGACAAATAGCCGGCGTACTTTGCCCACATATCATTCCTAAAAGCATTGCGAATTATGTCGAAACATAGAAAAAGACCGCACCGAATCGACGGGCAAACGCAGACCTGTCCGACCTGCAACCACAAGTACGAAGGGCATTATTGCAACAATTGTGGGGAGAAAGAATCGCATCCGCACGACCTGAGCCTTGGGCATTTGTTGGAAGATGCCGTGGATAAATTCACGCATTTTGACCTAAAAATACCCAAAAGTATCTTGTTATTGTTCAATCCCGGCTACTTGACGGAGAAGTTTTTGGCGGGCATTCGTAAGCCTTTTGCCAACCCGATTCAGCTTTTTTTGATTGCCAACGTCATCTTTTTTCTATTCTATAAATCAGCCAAATTCAGCGATTTCACGCCCATGTGGGGTGACGATAAATATTATAAATTTAGTGGCAACTTAGTATTGCTTTGGGCAAAGCCGATTGATGATAAATTAGAAGCCGCTTTTGACAAAAAAGTGGACACTAAATGGGGCAAATTGTTGGACACCATCGATTTTGACGTTCGGAAGATAAAAGTCATTGATACCGCTTTTCAACAACAAATTGACACTGCCGCATACCCTAATCGCTTGTTAATCAACGCTTTATTGGACAGAAATGACAAGAGAATTGAGTTCGAGAAAGGCTATCGCAATCAAACGACTAAGATGATTTATCAGGAAATGGGGCGCACGTCGGCGGCTTATTCCAAGTCGCTGCTCTTCCTTCTGATTCTGTTAATCACGCCGTTTATGTACCTGTTTTATCGAAAATACTTTCAGACCATCGGCGCAACGCTCATTTTTTGCACGCATTTTGTCGGTTTTTTCATCCTTTTTTTCGGATTCAACGCCTTTATTTACGCCCAATTGGGTTTTTATCTTACGGCGCCTTTGGGTTTTATTTACGACTCAACCCACGGCGTTTTACGCGATATTGTCAATGTTTTGCTCGGTGGCGCGTTTGAATTTTGCCTTCTACCGATTTTAATGGCGTATTTATTCATCGCCTTGCGCCGCTTGTTCAGGCCAAATTGGGCGTACAATTTATTCGCTTCGTATTGCCTTTCGCGCATTTTCTTTTTCCTCTGTTTTGGGGTCTATAAAAAAATAATTCTGTGGATTGCCATTTCAAATTATTGAGGAGCGGACCCCCTCAGTATTTCCTTCATTTTAACGCCCAAACGCTTGATTATCCGTTGATAATCAAGCGTTTGGGCGTTTTTAAGACTCCTCGGTATCGTGCTATTTTTATATGTTTTTTGAGTAAAAACAGCATTTGTATTTTTGAAACTCTCCGCCGAGGCAACTCTTTGAAAAACACAGCTTTCCATAAAAATTTTGATGCCGTTTACATTCTTTTACACGCTTTTTAGGTACTTTTTTGGTAATTAAAGGTAGGTTTGTTTCATTTTATGCCTATAAATCAATCATAAATGACAAAAAATAAGGTGTATCAACAACTCCATGCGCTGCTATTGCTATTCGTTTTAATGACATCTTGCAACGGACAAGAAAAACCTAAGTTATCAGAAAGCAATCAGCAAACGCCCAAACCTATCCCTTCTCCATTGTTGGATACGGCACAAATAAGCGCTTATATCATAAACCTATTTGAGGATTCAAAAGGCAACCTGTGGTTTGGTACTATTTCAGACGGTGTGGCGCGTTATGACGGGAAAACGTTGACCTATTTTACGACAAAAGACGGATTGTGTGATAACACGGTTGTGAGTATGGTTGAAGACAAAAAAGGGCATCTATGGTTTGGCACGCGTGGGGGACTTTCCAAATATGATGGAAAAGTATTTACCAATTTTACAAGTAAACAGGGACTGTGTGATGACCGTGTATCAAGAATCCTGATTGACAGAAACGGTAACTTATGGGTCGGTACATGGGGCGGCGTTTGTCGGTTTAACGGCAGCACTTTTTCTGATTTTCCGCTTCCAAAACCAGATATTGACGTGCCGAGCTATCAAGCCACCGCGAATTGGGTGACAAAAATCATGGAAGACAAGCAAGGGAATCTGTGGTTTGGCAGAAGTGGCTACGGGGCGTGTAAATACGATGGCAAGTCTTTCACGCAATTCACTAAAAAAGAGGGACTGCCTTCCAATTGTGTTCAGAACATTTTGGAAGATAAAAAGGGCAACATTTGGTTTGGGACGCGGGTTGCCGAAAAAGACCATCCAGATGCCAATAAAAGAACGGGCGGTGGCGGTCTTAGCCGATATGACGGCAGGACATTTACCCCATATCCAGAAGTAGAAGGTCTTAATAAAAATGATATTTACGCCATCTATGAAGACAAAAAAGGGAATTTATGGATGGGTGCAACGGGTCTTGGGGTTTATCGCTACAATGGGCAATCCTTCAAATTGTACAAAGGGACAGACCGCATGGACTTGACTTGGCACATGGGTATTCAAAGCATTTTGGAAGATAGAAATGGGACGATTTGGTTCGGTTTTTCGGGCGGACTTTTCCGTTTTAATGGAACCGTTATTACGAATGTTGCGAAGGGCGGTCTATGAGCGTAATTTTAAAGTCTAATTTTGAAAAATTATTAAACCTAAAGTCTAATTGCCTATTTTCGCCCCCCGAAAGCCTAAATCATGGCTTCCCTAATTCTTGATTTTTAATTTTTAATTCAAAAATGGCATTGCTTGCATATTTTAACGAAGAGCATATTGAGGCGGGTTTAGACGAAGCGGGTCGTGGCTGTTTGGCGGGTCCGGTCTTTGCGGCAGCCGTTATTTTGCCCAAAGATTTTGAAAACGATTTGCTCAATGATTCAAAATTATTGTCGGAGAAAAATCGAGATATGTTGCGCGAAGTTATTGAAAATCAAGCACTTGCGTGGGCGGTTGCTTCGTGCGATGCGCGAGAAATTGATGAGCATAATATCGCCAACGCGTCTTATATTGCCATGAATCGGGCGGTTGCAAAACTCAAAATTAAGCCCGAATTTTTGATAGTTGACGGTAAATATTTTAAAACGACCGATACGATTCCCTACAAACCCATCATCAAAGGTGACTCAAAATACGCCGCGATTGCTGCCGCTTCGATTTTGGCAAAAACGCATCGGGACGATTACATGAAAAAGAGGACCCCTCAGTATCCGCACTATTTTTGGGAAATAAATAAGGGTTATCCGACTAAAAAACACCGCGAAGGGATTGAAAAACACGGTCCGTGCGAAGAACATCGGCGGTCTTTTAAGTTATTAAGTTATTGATTATTAAGTTATTAACAAGACAACGCACGCTTAGAAGTAGAAAATTCATTACTCATTTTTCATTAACAAACATCACTATGAGTTTTACTAATTTTACGGAATTAGAGGTTTATAAAGAATGTCGGTTATTTCGAAAAGATGTATCCGTTATCGTTAAGACCTTTCCCAAAGAAGAGAAATTTTTACTTTCTTCTCAATTATTGGAGGCTGCTCGATCCATAACTGCTAATATTGCAGAAGGATTTGGGCGTTTTCATTTTCAGGAGAATATTCAGTTTTGTCGAATATCGAGAGGTTCACTTACTGAATCATTGGAACATCTCATTACAGCATTCGACGAAAATTATATTTCGACTGAAAAATTAGTAGAAATGAAGACTAAATTTGATAAATGTTTAAAGTTATTGAATGGTTATATCCATTATTTAGAGAAGTCAAAACGTGGCGATAAATAACTCAATAACTTATTAACTCAATAACTTAATTTTACAATGACATTCAACCAACCCATTTCAATTCGCCAAATTGCGAAAAAAATAAAAGCTGAAATCATCGGCGACGACACGCTCAATGCGTTGGGAATCAACGAGATACACCAAGTTCGGAAAGGTGATATTACATTTTCGGATGTTAGAAAATACTTCGACGCGGCGTTAAAATCGGACGCGACTTTTTTGATTCTCAACGAACGAATTGATGATTTGCCCGAAGGGAAAGTCGTCCTTTTGCATCCAAATCCGTTTGAAGCCTACAATTCTATCGTCAAAGAACACCGTCCTTTCGACCCACTCAGTGATGATGTTGCTGGTTCGGCTTTTATCCACGACTCCGTTATTATCGAGCCTAATGTCGTGATTGGCAACCACGTACGCATTGACGTTGGTTGTTATATTCAAGCCAATGTCGTTATTCACGACTATACGCGGATTGGAAAAAATTGTCAAATCGGCGCGGGAACCATCATTGGCACCGACGCTTTTTATTTCAAAAAAAATCCCGAAGGTTTCAAAAAATGGCGAAGCGGCGGTCGCGTTGTGATTGAAGACAACGTGGATATTGGCGCAGGTTGCACGATAAACAAAGGCGTTTCGGGCGACACAACGATTGGCGCGGGAACGAAAATTGATTGCCAAGTCCACATCGGACACGACGCTCGGATTGGTAAAAACTGCCTCATCGCCGCGCAAGCGGGCATCAGTGGCAACACCGTTTTGGAAGATGAAGTCGTCGTTTATGGTCAAGTTGGCATCGCTCAAAACCTCAGAATTGGCGCAAAAGCCGTGATTTTAGCCAAATCGGGCGTGTCAAAAGACTTAGAAGGCGGCAAAGCGTATTTCGGTTATCCCGCCCAAGAAGCGCGAGAAGCGTATAAAGAATTGGCGACTTTGCGGCAATTGAAAGGGAAACCTAAGCCGTAAGGAAAATTGGTTAATTCTAAAAATAAGTGTAGTTTTGTTACTTCAATTTAAGGTGTTTTTCATTCTTTGAAAATGCTTTAGCGAATTGATTTTCCTTTAATTAATGAACTAAAATAACGATTAACAATGACCCATAGTCTTTATATTCCGAATATTCCGACAACCATTTTTGAGCGACTTTCCAAAATCGTTCAAGGTGAAAACGTGGCATATATTGAAACCCACGAGGATAAAATCAGTCCGACAAATCTTCAATTTTTGCAGGAAATCAAGACTTTTGAGCGTGATTTGAATGCCCTGCCTGCCTCGGTATCCAACGAGAAACGGCTGCAATTAATGCGCCCTTTTGAGCAATATGCGGCTCAAATGGCGTTCTCAAAAGGTTGGCATCTTGAAACGGAGGAGGCAGAAACCCAACTTATCCGAAATATCAAAATTCGGTTGTCCATGTTAGAAAGTAAGGCAGGGATTCGTCATAAAATGTTGATTGTCAATGATTTTTTTACTGAAAAAACAGTAATATGACGCAGAAAATTGAATTTACAACCCAATTTCGCCGTGATTTAGTTCGTCTGAAAAAAGAAAACTCAAAGCATCTCGTCAAACTTTGGGACATCGTTATTGACCTCACCGACGGCGAACCATTTCACGGATTAGGATTGCCCGAACCACTCAAAGGTAATTTTTCGGGCTATTGGTCACGCCGAATCACGCAAGAACATCGCCTTATTTATGAAGTCGAAGACGACGTGATAACGCTCATTTCTTGTTTCGGTCATCACATCTGATAGCTCATTTTTAAACTTTAGAAATGCCTTTTTTTGCCTTTATACTGAGGGGTCCCCTTTTTTCATTTCTGCCAAAAATCTTTCACCATTTTGCCCTCTTTTTGACTTAAAACCAATAGAATAATCGCAGCAATGAAGCAAAAAATGGTCGCCTGAATCGAGCCTTTGTGACCCAATGCACCGCCTGTAAACCATCCTGCACCTTCGATTTTCTTGATAAACGCGCTTTGTTCGCTGACGAACGCAGTTGGTCATTTATACTGAGGGGTCCTAAAAATTTGCTTTATTTTTGCCGTATGAAAGATAAAATTCTGTTCGATATAAAAGCGTGGTTAATTGCCGCCGCTTTGATTCCGCTCGGCGTGACGGCATCGAGTTTGGAAGAAAAACTGAGGGTGTCGTTGACCTTATGGGCGATGCTTTTGCTTTTGTTTTATCCACATAAATGGTTGATTAACAAGTATTTGAAAAAGAAAAAATGGTTGATATACGCCTTAGGGTTAATCGTAGTAATCGTTGTCAGCACTTTGATATTCATGCTTATTCTGAAACAAATGGGCGACAAACACAGTGGCGATTTTTTATATTTAAGCATTACCATAACGCTGTTTGTTTTCTTTTCCACGGCAGTGAGTTATGGCTACAAAGGCGTTGTGTTGCAATGGCAATTTGAGAAAATAAAACGGCAACAAGTGGAAGCGGAATTGAAGTTGTTGCAATCGCAAGTCAATCCGCATTTTCTGTTCAATACCTTGAATAATATTTACGCTCAAAACCTTGAAAATCATGAAGATGCGAACGAAATGGTGCTGCAATTAGCCGATTTGATGCGCTATCAAATTGAATCAGCGAAGAAAAATGAGGTGTCCATTCAAGATGAAATTGAGTTTATCAACAATTATTTGGCATTGGAAAAAAAGCGGTTAACTGCCCGAATTCAAACGAGTTTTACGGTCGAAATGGCGGACGAATTGAGCTTGAAAATACCGCCGATGTTGTTCATTCCGTTCATCGAAAATGCCTATAAACACGGCATAAGTGCGGAAGGCGATTGCTTTATTCACATTTATTTGGGCATTAAATCGGATGTGATTTCTTTTAAAATGGACAATTCTATTTCGTTAAAAAAACAACATATTAAATCCACAAATACGGGTTTGGCGAATATCAAAAAGCGATTGGATTTACTTTTTCCCGAAAAACACCAATTAAACATCACTGCCGATAACCAAATTTATCACGTTCAATTAGAAATAAAAATATGATTTTGACATGTTTAATTGCCGATGATGAGCCTTTGGCACACACGCTTTTGACCAATTATATCAGCCGATTGAAAACATTGTCCGTCGCGGGCAATGCGTACAATGCGTTTGAAGTCATGGATTTTTTAAGCGAAAATGACGTAGATATTCTGTTTTTGGACATAAATATGCCCGATATGACGGGTTTGGAGATGTTGAAAACGCTCTCAAATCCGCCAATGGTGATTTTGACGACGGCATATTCTGAACATTCTTTGGAGGCGTTTGACTTGGGCGTGATGGATTATTTGTTGAAACCCATCAAATTCGACCGATTTCTAAAAGCCGTCAACCGCATTATCGATTTGAAAAAAATGAATCGCGACCCCTCAGTATTTTCCTCAGTATTTTCCTCAGAAATAGCCGAAAAAACGGAAAAATCAACGCCCGATTTTATGTTTATCAAAGACGGCACGACGAATTATAAAATCAATTTCAACGACTTGTTGTACATTCAAGCCTACGGTAATTTTGCCAAAATCCACTTGCTGTCGCAGACCTTGGTTGTCTCCATGACGATGAAACAATTGGAAACAGACCTACCCGAAACGCTCTTTACCCGCGTCCACAAATCCTACATCGTCAACATTCAAAAAGTGAGTAAAATCGAAGGTAATTTTGTGTTTATTGAGAAAATTGTCGTGCCAATTGGCGCGGTTTATAAATTGATTTTGGATAAAAAGATAAAAAATTGAGAAAAGGGGGACCCCTCAGTATAAACGTCCTTTTTACCTTTTTTTGAGCAAAAAATGGCGTTTATACTGCGGGGTCTTCTCATTGCCATTTTTCCAACATTTTAGAGAAAAAAATACCCACAAAAGGGTTTAAAAAGTTAACAAAAGGTTCTTTTTTCGACTCAAAAAACTATCTTTGCGGCTATGAAAGAAAATGAAGAAATACCCGAAAATGTGCCAATGAGTGGCACTTATGACGCGGAAAGTATCACCGCGCTGGAAGGTCTTGAAGCAGTACGATTGCGCCCTGGCATGTACATTGGCTCGACCGATTCTAAAGGTTTGCATCACTTGGTTTGGGAAGTCGTTGACAACTCGATTGACGAACATCTCGCGGGTCATTGCAATCTAATTCAAATCATTATCCATAAAGATAATTCTATAACCGTCATTGACAACGGTCGGGGCATCCCGACTGGTATGCACCAAAAGTTGCAAAAATCGGCTTTGGAAGTTGTTTTGACGGTTTTACACGCAGGTGGTAAATTTGACAAATCAACCTACAAAGTATCGGGTGGTTTGCACGGTGTGGGTGTGTCTTGCGTTAACGCCTTGTCGATTCATTTGCGCGCGGAAATTCACCGCGAAGGCAAAGTTTTTGTTCAAGAATTTTCGGAAGGTAAGCCACTCGGTGATGTCAAAATCATCGGTGATTCCGACCGCACGGGAACGACAATCACGTTCAAACCCGACGCCACGATTTTCCAAGAGCTTGTTTACAACCACGCAACGCTCGCGCACCGTATGCGTGAATTGGCGTTTTTGAACCGCGGTTTGACGCTCACAATGGTTGACGAGCGCTCAGAACTCGACGATGCAGGCAAACATTACAGCGAAACCTACCATTCAGAAGAAGGCTTGAAAGGCTTTGTAAAGTTTTTGGACGAAGCACGGACGCCAATCATGAGCGAACCGATTTACGTTACGGGCAAAAAAGACGACGTAGAAGTAGAGATTGCTTTTACTTACAATACAGGCTACGCTGAGAACGTATTTGGCTATGTCAACAATATCAATACACGCGAAGGTGGCACGCACGTCAACGGTTTTCGCCGCGCTATTTCTCGTGAATTCAAGAATTACGGTGAGGAAAAAGGCTTTTTCAAGAAAATGAAAGACCCCGTTTCGGGCGATGATTTCCGCGAAGGTATGACGGCCGTTGTGTCGGTTAAAGTGCCTGAGCCGCAATTTAAAGGTCAGACAAAGGGCGAATTAGGCAACTCCGAAGTGACGGCAATTGTGAGTCAAGTCGTCGGTGAAACCTTGAAATATTGGTTGGAAGAAAACGCCGTTGAAGCTAAAAAGGTCGTCGATAAGGTTATTTTGTCGGCAACTGCGCGTTATGCGGCACAGCGGGCGCGTGAATTGGTTCAGCGCAAGGGTTCCTTGACGGGCGGTGGTTTGCCGGGTAAATTGGCGGATTGTGCGTCGAAAAACCCCGTTGAATCCGAGATTTTCTTAGTCGAAGGTGACTCGGCGGGCGGTACGGCAAAACAAGGCCGTGACCGTAATATTCAAGCGATTTTGCCGCTTCGCGGTAAGATTTTGAACGTTGAAAAAGCGTTGGAATATAAAATTTACGAAAATGAGGAAATCAAGAATATGTTTATCGCCATCGGCGTCCGCATTATGGAAGACGAAAACGGAGAACGTTACCTCAATATCGAAAAATTGCGCTACCACAAGATAGTCATCATGTGCGACGCCGACATCGACGGTAGCCACATTACCACTTTGATTTTGACTTTCTTTTTCCGTTATATGCGCGCTTTAGTTGAACTTGGACACGTGTACATTGCCGCACCGCCGCTCTACAAAGTGCAGAAGGGTAAGCAATTCCGCTACTGTTGGAACGAAGAAGAGCGTCAAGAAGCCATCAAAGGCTACGCAAAAGGCGAGAACGACGACTCCGTGAAAACGCAACGTTACAAGGGTTTGGGAGAGATGAACGCGGAACAATTGTGGGAAACAACCATGGACCCCGCAACGCGCATCATGAAACAAATCGTTATCGAAGATGCGATTGAAGCCGACCACGTTTTCTCGATGTTGATGGGCGACGAAGTACCGCCGCGTCGGGCGTTTATCGAGGCAAATGCGCGCTACGCAAACGTGGATTTTTAGACATTTTGCAAACTTTTAGATTTGACAACTTTCGAAAAATTATCAAATCTTTTGAATAAAAAAGCCGACTGAACGCGTTGTTTAGTCGGCTTTTCTTTTTTCAAATGGTAAAAGGGACCCCTCAGTATAAAAGCTATTTTGGCGATAAAAAGGAGGAAAAAAGAGGTGAAAATATGCAGGAAACAAGTGAAATCCCGTCTATACCGCGGCGTCCTTTTATCTCTTTGATATTTTGATTTATTGGGACAAAAACACGTCAGAATGGTGGACGCTACGCAATACTTTACACGCTTTTTTTTCGTTTTTTTATTGGTTTTTAAAAATGATTTCCTTCACCTTAAATCCTTTTAATCGATGAAAAAACGAATGAGCCTTATGCTTTTCTATGCCTGTTTATGCAGCGTTTTTGTCTTCGGTAAAACCATCACTTTGGAAGACGCGTTGAAGCAAAAACGCGTGTCTTCTAAAGTGATGATGCGCTATGGCATTGACCGTGGTATTTATCTGTCTGCGACAAATTTGACCAAAGAAACGCTTTCTATTCTCGTTCCCGTCGGCTTTGTTTTTCAAGCCGCCGATTCGAGTTTTCAAGATTTTATCCATTTAGACAACCGTACATTTCAACTGGCAGCTTATGACACGCAGTCCATGTTCATGGACGCGATGTGCATTCATGCATCGCGTCGTTGTCCAGCCGAAGACGCCATTTTTTTGCCGACAACCGTGGCTTCGGGGCATCTTTTGGCGTTGACAACGTTTGCTTTAGCGCAAAAATTGCAAAATGAAGACGGTATGCAATCCGCTTTGTGGGCAATAACGAACGACCATGAATTGACGGGTATTAGCAATCTGGTCTTGGCGAAATTTGTCGCGCAACGCCTCGGCAAACCATTGCCCGATTATTTTGTGAATTACAAAACCCGCGTAGAACCCAATCTTGTTGCCGAAACTGCGCTCGAACCTTTAGCCATTACGGGGTTGTTTCAATACACCTTGGCGGCTGACCAACAAGTAAAATTGGATTTGGTGGACAGCACAGGCAGGAGTGTTTTGTCGGATTACAATATGGTGCAAACGATGAATCAAACCAAAGGCAGACACCGTTTTACATTTACATTGGAACTCACAGGCATCGCACGCGGGACGTATTTCGTAAAAATGCTCGCGGTGAGTGGTGGGAAAGAATGGGGGGCAAAACGGGTTGTTTTTTGAAAAATAGACGATGAAAATTGGTGCAATTAGCTTTTGTCGTTCTAATTGGTTTATTTTTAACAACACAAATATAATGTTTTTTCTATAAAATGCAAAAAAGACCCCTCAGTATAAAAGCTCAAAATGGCTTAAAAATGCACATTTTTAAGCCATTTTGAGCTTTTATACTGATAGTTTGTCCCGATTTTTCTTCGGGAGGTCCCTATCACAACTCATTCAGCACCCAACCATTTATTTTTCGCGTAATATGGCTAAAATTGACGCCAATGCCGACAATCGTTTTGCCCGTTGCGCGGTATTTATCGGCGTAACTATTTTTAACAATTTGCTCAAAAGCGGCTTTTCCACTGCGGTTGTATTTGAATTCAAAAACGTAAATATGCGTATCGGTTTTCACAACGCTATCGGCTCTGCCAAATGAGGTGGACACTTCGGAGTCAATAAAAATGCCTAAGTATTTGAAAATCAAGTGAATAACACCGTGAAAAAAGCGTTCCGAGAGTTCCATTTCTTGCCGTCGGTTTTTTTCTCGCGTCGGTTCGTACAGCGGATAAGGCAAATCGGCAAAAATACTGTTGATGATTAAACGCACCTGTTCCATATCATTTTTTCGGAAGGCGCGGTTGAGGTCTTTGACCGCAATGCTCGAACTTTGTTGCTCTTTGTTGCGCGTCAAATCGTCCAACAAAAACTGATACATCCCGTCTCGAACTTCCCGATTTGGGTAATCCAACAACATGTCACCGTTTGATATATCTTTTTCTTTGACCGTCAAATAACCCGTTTGAAACATAAGTGGTACCAAATCAAGGTTGTCGAGGTCATATTTTTCGAGCGTCAATTTTGACATCCATTGCGATTCATATTTAAAAACACCTTTTTCTCTTATCAAATTGACGAGAAAAGTGGGTGTCGCCGTCGAAAACCACGTGTTACTGAACACTTTTTCGTTAAAAAAAGTCAAAGTCCCGAAAGGATTATAAACCGTCGTAATGCCATCCCAACTGAAACCGTTGTACCATTCTTTCATCAGTGCCAACGTCTCTGCCCAGTTTTTGTTTTGACGCACCATAATTGTTTCGATGTGCGGCTTAAAATTCGATACAAGTTCTTCCTGCGTGTAACCCACAAGCGTCGTAAAATCTTCATGAAGCGTTAAATCCGTCAAATGATTTAGGTCTGAAAAAAGGGAAACTTTCGAGAATTTAGACACGCCCGTGATGAAAAGCAGCCGAATATGAGGTTCCGCATCTTTCAAAACCGAATAAAAATTCTTCATAACTTTTTGATTTTTTTTGGCTTCGGGTAGTTCTTCTTTTTCCAAAAAATCAATGATGGGTTTGTCGTATTCATCAATCAGAATGACAACTTTCCCGTATTTCTCGTGGAGATGACCAATTAATTCCCTAAATTTTTCGCCCGCCGAAGTCGCTTTAACAAAAGCGAAATTATGCGCCTCCGCAAATGTTTCTAATTCCTTTATCAAGGCTTGTTCTAAACCCAATGCTTTATAGGCAATCTTGGCAAAAGAAAAATGAATAACGGGATGCGTCACCGACCAATCCCATTTGTCTTCAATCCACAAGCCTTTGAATAAAGGGCGATTGCCTTCAAACAATTCTTTGAGCGTCGAAACCGTCAATGACTTACCAAAGCGACGCGGACGGGATAGAAAATAATTGTCCGATTTGGACGCAAAGCGGTGGATATGTTCAGTTTTGTCAACATAAACATAGTTGTCACTTCGCATTTTAAGGAAGGTCTGTACGCCGTGAGGCAATAATTTCAGTTCTTTCATGCCCCAAAAATACGTATTTTTTGAAAATTTTTGATTTTTTTATCAAAAACGACGTTTCTCGATGCTCGGGATGCCATTTTTACGTCCTATACTGAGGGGGACTAAAATCCTAACCGCCCCGCCGCCCAGTCAATGGATGCCCGCGCAATTTGGAGTTCGGTTTGTAATTTTGCTAATTTAACTTGGGCTTCGATGAGTTTAATTTCGCGGCTGTTTAATAAAAATAACGAACTTTCGCCCAACTGAAAACGGTTATTTTCCAAAGTGAGTAATTGCCGATAATTTTCAACAGTTTTTGTGTATAACCGCAACTGAATCAATGCGTTATCCAAATCATTAAAGGCTAATTGCAATTTATTTTTTAGTTCTAATTCCTTTTGCTGCCGCAATAAATCGGTGTTTTCAATCTTGATTTTTGTTAATGCTAATTCGCCGCGTTCGGCTCTAAATAGGGTAGAAGTACTGAAAGAAATGCCCCATTTGTAGTTGTCCGTAAACAGTGGATTAAAGGCTAAACCATTGCTTAATACGTTGTAATTGGCGTTCAATTTCGGCTTCAATTTCTCTCTTTTCAGTTGTTTATCAATGTTCAATTGCGCCAATTTAGCGCCATAAATTTTCAATACGGGATGCGTTTCGGCAATGGATTCTAACAAATTAACCCGATTGGAGGACCCCTCAGTATAAATGCCATTTTTACTAAAATCAGGCACTAATTTATCCGAAAAAGCCGCGGGTTTAGTCTGATTATTCCACAGAAAATTAGCCAATTTTAACCGTGCTTCTTGCCCATCTAAGTTTGCTTCATTTGCCTGTAATTGTCGGTCTTGAACCAAAATAAAACTTTCCAAAGTGTCCATCGCCATGCGGTCGCCTTGCTCGAAAGCGGTTTTTGTTGCCGCAAAACGCACTTCGGCAAGCCGCAACGCCTCTTGAAAAATGCGCCGATTTTCGACATAAAATGCCCATTTCCAATAGATTTGCGTGGCTGAAAACGCCAAATCGTTCAATAAAACGGCGCGTTCACTTGCATTGAGCAATTGCGATTGACGGGCTTTGAACAAATTTCCACGCCGCTCGTCAATCATAAATCCTTGCAACAACGGCACCGAAACACCGACCAAACCTTGCCCCGCCGATGGAATAACTTCGCTCGGATTTACAAAATTTCCACCTACGTAACTGTACGAACTTTTAACTTCAACGCCGTACCAAGTTGGCACTTTTATACCACCTTCACCGATGTTAAAATAGGTTTTTTTGTTGAAAAATTTCTGTTCAAAATCGCCATAAACCTTTGGGTCAAAACCGCCTTTTGCTGCCAATAATTCCGCTTCGGCGGCTCGATTAAGCAAATTTGCTTGTTTTACTGAGGGGTGATTATCGGCAACTAATTGTAAGAAATTTTGCAAAGAAAACAGAGAATCCGCCGTCGGGTTTTGCGCTTTCCCGACGATTAAAGTGTTGATTATCAATAAATTAATCAAAAATATTTTTCTAAAATTCATAGATTGTGGACTTTATTAATTGGTACTTAACGTCGGCGAGGTTTCAAACCTCGCCGACGTTAAAAAGGTCGATTAACGTCGGCGAGGTTTCAAACCTCGCCGACGTTTTTCGCTCTTTACGCTGAAAAATGCCGTTTCCCGATGTTCGGAATGCCATAAAGGACGTCACATACTGAGGGGTCTCTTTTTTTACTTTTCGTTTTTCACTTTTCGTTTTTCACTTTTCACTCTTAATTTTCTTTTCTTGCTGAAAATCGGCGTAATAATCGGGCGGAAAACCGTTCAATTGTCGCCACAATTCGTACCAAACGGGGACATCTTTTAGCAATGCAAAACCCTGAGCGCCCGAACCAGGACGCAAAGCATCGGGCCACTTTTCAGTCGCCGAATCGGGTGCTACGAGCAATCGAAATTTGCCTTTTGCGTTCGCCACGTTGTCAATCGCAAAAACTTTTCCCGCATAAGTCCCGACCGACGCATTGGGCCATCCCGAAAAAATGAACGAAGGCCAACCGTCGAAAATAAAACGAACGGGCGCACCGACTTTCACGAGCGGCAAATCAATCGGTTCGATGAACAATTCGACCGCCAAATCCATGTACGCGGGAACGATGCTCACAATCGGCGCACCTTCTTTCACGATTTCGCCGATGCCCATCGTCGTTGCCGCCGTGATGTAGCAATCTTGGGGCGCAACGACGGCGTAAAATTGAGCGCGGGCGGCGTAATTGGCGTATTGACTTTGAAGTTTTGAGACGTCGGCTTCGGCGGCAAAACCGTCGCTTCGGGTGCTTTGTTTGTCGCTTTCAGCTTTCGCAATTTTGCCCGATGTTTCGACTTCCGCGCCGCTCAATTGGAATTTTAGTTGGTCAATTTCTTGAACCGATTGTCCCAATTTATTCTCCGAACTCACCAATTTCGCCTCCGTTTCACGCAATTTTAAGCGTTTATTCTCCAAATCTATCAATGATTTGATGCCTTGCCGATACATTTCTTCAAAACGAACGAACTGCTTTTGCTCGTTTTCTAAGCTGATTTTAACGGCTTGAACATCGGCGCGTTCGGCTTCAATTTTGAGTTTTGTTTGCTCAATTTTGTTTTTCAATTGGTCGATTTTGAAACCCAATTCGCCGCGCATGGCGCCGATTGTTTTGTCCAAAGCCTTCACTTTTTCGGCGTAACTACCGACCGAATTTGACTTTGCATCGGCTTGTTTTTGGGTATTTGGCAACAAATTCGGGTCAAAATATTCCGTTTTCACCTCCGATAAACGCACAATTGTGTCGCCTTTTCGGACCAATTGTCCTTCTCGGACGTGCCATTTTTCGATGCGTCCCGCGATAGTTGCGTGGATTGTCTGCGGTCTTTGGTCGAGCGTCAAAGTCGTCAATTGTCCTTTGGCGCGGATGTTTTGCGTCCACGGCATAAACAAGGCAATGGTGGCAAAAAAGCTAAAAACGAGCATCCAACGTCTGAAAAAAACATTGGCGCGGGTCAATTCTACTCTATTAAAAGCGCGGTATTTTTCGGTATCTATCTTGACCTGATTGTCGGATATATTGAGCATTAATTTTGTTTTATTCATGAAAAATGACAAAAAACGATTTTATACTGAGGGGCCTTCTTTTTGTGTAATCTAATCTTAATCATTATTATAAATCTTGAAAACGCGCTTAAAATGTATCGTATTTTTAATATCTTCAAACGTCCCTTCGGCAATAATTTCCCCTTCTTTCATCACGATAATTCTATCGCAACGACTCGCGAGTTCAGCATCATCCGTCACGGCGGCGAGCGTCCAAGATTTGTTTTTATCCGTCAAAAGTGCCGCGATTCTAATGCGGTCAATTTGTTCCAAATTTGCCATAAGTTCCTCAATAGCAAGGAGTTGTGGTTTTTGAATGATGCTTCGAGAGAGGATAATTTTCACGATAACATTGCGCGGCAGATTGCGTCCTTCGGGCAAAAGCAGCGTGTCAAAACCATTCGGCAGGCTCGCCACAAAGCGCATCAGACCGACGGATTCACAAGTTTCTACCAATGCATCCATCTTAATATCCGGATAACCCAATGTAATATTTTCCCTTAAAGTACCTTTGAAAATGGCTTCTTGGGACGAAAAATCGCCAATTGCGGCACGCAAAGACATCGGATTGAAATTATTTTTTGGCACCCCATTGTACAAAATAGACCCCTCAGTATTTGTCTGAAAACACGAGATAATTTGCACCAAAGTCGTTTTCCCCGAGCCATTATAACCCGAAATGCAGAGTTTTTCGCCCGATTGTATCGTCAAATTAATATTTTTCAGTATCGGTGGATCCGTCTCCGAAAAACGGTGCGATAGATTTTGAATTTCGACGGCAATGCCTTTTCCGTTGTTAATTTCGCTGAAACTCACGCCTTTTTCGGTTTCAACGGGCAAATCCGTCACGGCGCCAATTTTGTCAAGTGCCGTCAAAACATCATACACCACTTCAAGGGTTTGAATCATCTTTTCGGACGAGTTCATAATCAAAATAATAATGATTTCAGCTGCTACAAACTGCCCGATATTGATTTGATTCGAAATAACAAGCCAACCGCCGAGCGATAAAATCACGAATGTTACGAGGGTTTTAAAGCCCACAATCGCGCTAAATTGAAGCAATAAAATCCGAAAATGACTCTCTTTGGCGTCCAAATAATTCGACACATAGCCATCCGTTCGGCTCAAAGGTAAGGGACTCGAACCAGCGAGTTTGAAGGTTTGAAGCGTCCGCGCCAACTCCTCTAACCAGTAGGCAACCTCGTATTTATATTTCGATTCTTTCAAACTTGTTGACAACCCCAAAGGACTCGACAAGCGAATAATGAGTATCAAAACGGTGATTAAAATCGCCCCAAAAGCGATGAATAATGGGTGATAAAATGAGAGTAGGAGCAAGCCAAAAACGATTTGCATGACCGCCGTTGACAAATCCATGAGGATTTTTGGCAAGCCTTTTTGAATCGTCAACGTGTCGAAAAATCGGTTGACAACTTCGGGTAAATGCACATTTCGGACGGCTTCGGTGCGTAAATTGGGCAATCTTTGGGCAAAATCGAAGGCAACCCGCGTGAAAATGCGCCGTTGCAAGGTTTCATTCACCGACATCTGCATGATGACCAAAATGCCCGCCATGAGCGTTCCAACGGTCACGACGACAATCAAAAGCCACCAGCCAGAAGACACCGCACCGCCTTGCAAAAGGTTCAGAATTGCCTGTATGCCAAGTGGCAAAGTGAGGTTGATAAGTCCCGCAAAAATCGCGTAGAGATAGATGAAGCTGATTTCCCGACGGTCGGTTTTCAGCATCCGATAAAAGCGTTGAAGAGTGGTAAGTGTCGTTGGTGAAGTCAATTTATAAGACGGTTTAAACAGTTTTGCAATGATTGAATTAATTGTTTTAGTAATAAAGAAAACGTTTCAGATTTGATAATTTTTAAGGAATCCCAATCTGAAATCGGGGTCAAAACTACGCTACGGTTGATTTAGTTCGTCTTTTATTGTCAAGAATTTTTGACAATAAAAATGATGGTGTTTTGAAAAAGAGGACCTCTCAGTATAAACGCTAAAAAAGCCGTCCCGATTCAATCGGGACGGCTTCTTTAGCTCAAATATCTATTTCTCCGAATAAATCTTTTGGCAAATCTTCGTCCTGCATGGCTAAACAAGGCAGGTCAAACTTGTCGGCAATTACTTTAAATGTATTGTGGTCGCCTGTCAAGACAACGTCTAATTTTTTTAAACTTTTAGCTGTACCACATATTTTTAAATCATCTGAAACCCATTGACGGATGTTTGCTACACCTTTTTTACGCCATTCTTCTTCAAGAAGCTTAATGAATTTATGTTTTTCATTGTCCGTCAGGTAATGTTGAATGGAACGATTGAGCGACAAAGCCGTTGTTTGAGAAAATTCGACATATTCAACGTCGGCAAATTCAAAAAAACGAACGAGGTCTTCTGCAATATTTTCCGAAACCATCTTACGCAATTCAACGAGTGTAATGACTGAAATATAAAACAGCCGTCGCCGATTTTTTACATCATCACTTTTGAGAGGATTATCGCGCAAAAGATTAATGACTTGTTGAGTCAATTCGATTCGGCGCTTGACCGCTGGATTTTTTTCTTGACGATTTGCGTCCGATAGATAGTCAATAATTGTCGAGGTATCTAAAAAAATATGTCGCCATTCGGCGATGCGCTTAGTCGGTTTCATGTAAATTTATGATGTATAGCCACGAATGTCTCGCACGGCATCAACGCCGTCAAGGTTGTTGAAAAGTCCATCAGGATATTTTGATTTTAAATCATCCATTGCCTCGATAAAAGGCTTGATTCCTACCGTTTCAAAGTCTATTAATTCGGCAGATTGAACTTGTCCTGTTTGAAAATTTATTTTTTTACGAATTTCAAAATAGAGTCGATTTTTCTTAAAATGACTTAGTAATAGCTCCTCTTGTTGCCTATCAATTTCAATATCATAAGGAATATCACTCACATGAATAGTAGATTTACTACTGAGTGAAACGCCTCCAATTCCTGTAATTACGCCGTAAATACTGCCTCTTTGGAAGTATTGTTGAGGTTCTTTGGGCAATTCTATCGAAACGACATGAAGATTAAATGTTTTTAATTCATCATGAATATTCAGGTCAGTTTGACGGCGTTCCATGATATTTTTGAGCTTGCTCGCATAACTTTTTTCTTCTCTATTCAAACCATAAAATTCGTTGACGCTAATTTTTTCATGCAAGTTTTTGATGGTTTCATACATCGTTACGTAACGTGTTGTCAACTCTAAAGCATAGCAATTTCCGCGTATCTCACTTAAAGTTACTTTGTTGTGTTCATCTAAATTCAAGGCTTTAGAGAGCGATTGCAACAGCTCTCCCGTTTCGCCGATGGGCAAACCGTTTTCCGCCGTTAGTGAATGGGCGGCGTCGTCAAATCGCAATGTTAGTTTATACATAATCTTAAAGTCACCTTTTATAGAAATTCATAGTGCAAGGTATATATATTCTTTCGATTTTTAAAATTTTCAAGAAAAAAGACTCTTAAAATAGCGTAGCGAAGCCGTTCCGAGTCGCTCGAAACGGCTTTTTTATGCTTTATACTGAGGGGGGCTCAATCAAGCAGTTAGTCGATTATTATTTGCCAAAAACTACTTTTTTTATTGTTTTGGCAAATAATGAGCGTCATAAACTGCCAAAAACTATTTTTTTTATCATTTTTGGCAGATAATGAGCGTCATAAACTGCCAAAAACTACTTTTTTATCATTTTTAGCAAATAATTTTGATAGAAAGGCACATTTAGCGGCACTAAATTATGTGCAAATATTCATGACAAATCAAAATAGAGTGTCAAAATTATCAAAAAGAGACCCCTCAGTATAAACACCTTTTTTCCCCTTTTTTTAATGAGAAATCAATCAAAAAATGCTCAAATACTTCTTTAAAACGGTGCTTTTGTTGCCCATTTTTTTGCTTATTTCCATCAATTATTCATTGCATTATTCACCTTCATTTTTAGATAAAATTAATGAAGATGAATTGGCGCAATTCGCGTTTTTAAGCCACGAATTACGCCTCAATTCGGCAGGAGAAAAGATGCAGAATCTATTTCCCGAAGGCTTTTTATTTATCAATGAATTAAATGGTTTAGCGAATGCAGAATTTGCCATTAATTCGGGTATTTCGCCACAAAGTGAATTGGGAAAAAAGATAGAAAATGAGATTAATTGGTCAATTAGAGAAGTCAATTCTGGTGATGGAAAAGTTAATTTTTTAGACGATTTGCCTTTAGAAAATGGTGCATTTTATAAAGGTTGGCAATCGTATTTAATGGGTAAACAATTGCAATTTACGAACAAAAAAGATGCCCAATTAATTGCTCTTTTTTCCGCGAATTGCGAAGCAATAAGTCAAGCAATTTCGCAAACCGATAAGCCGTATTTGGAATCCTACAAAGGTGCCGCTTGGCCTGCCGACAATGTGGTTTGTTTGGCGGCTTTGTCTTTGCACGACCGTCTTTTTGTGCCAAAATATCAAGCAGTGATTGCCGATTGGTTGGGACGAATTAAAGGGAATTTGCACAAAGAAACGGGCTTAATTCCGCACAGTTTTAGTCTAATTTCCAATAAAGGCATGGAAGTTCGAGGTTCGTCGTTGAGCTTGATGTTGTCATTTTTACCTAAAATTGACCCCGTTTTCGCGCAAAATCAGTACAAAATTTATAAAAATCTGTTTATTCAAAACAAATTAGGCTTACCTGCCGTGCGCGAATATCCGATTGGAAAGAAAGGCAGCGGTGATGTAGATTCAGGTCCTGTGATTTGGGATGTCGGTGGCTCAGCTTCAATTGTCGGCATTCGGGCGGCGGCTGAAAATGGTGATTTTGAATTGGCAAAAAGCCTCAGAAATAGCATTGAAGCCTTCGCTTTTTCGACAAATTACGGTGGCGAAAAGAAGTATTTATTCGGACAATTACTCGTCATTGATGGCTTCATGGCGTGGTCAAATGCAAGTATTTCAGCCGCAAATGAACCTCAAAACGGTGGCGGTTCTTGGACGTTTTTTCTCTTGTCTTTATTATTTTCTGTACCGTTTTGCTGGTGGATTTATAAATTGTGAGTAATCACTTTTTTATTTAAAATAATTGAGAAAAAGACCCCTCAGTATAAGCACCATTTTTATTAAAATTAATGCAATTAAAACAATTGAAAAACGATGCAACATTTATTTTTTTATTTAGCTATTAGCTTCATTTTAATGCACGAAATGGACGCAATTCGGTGTAAAGAATGGCGCATTTTTCCACTATTATCCATGCTTAATGACGACTTAGGTTTCAAGGTATTTATGTAGGCACATATTCCCTTATTTACCTTGATTTTTATGGGATTAAATCAAGCAAATAATGAACAATTTGTTAAGGGTTTAAATGTTTTTTTTATTGTTCATTTAGGTGTGCATCTTTTGTTTCTTTTTCATAAAAAAAATGAATTTAAAGACCGGATTTCATGGTCAATTATTTCGGGTGCGGCGTTATTTGGCTTCTTGGATTTAATTGGAACACGTTTTATCTGAAAATTTTGAAAAATAGAATCGAAAACATGACCCCTCAGTATATTTGTCTAAAATTTGGTTTTTCTTACATTTAAAATCATTTTTGCGGAAAAATTAGAACAGTTTTATGAAAAAAATCACCGCCGATTGGCTCTATCCAATTGCTTCCGAACCGATAAAAAACGGCGTCGTTATCTTGGACAATAACGGCAAAATATTGGCACTCGACCAACGCCAAAACCACGATTTAGCCAGCCTCGATATTAGAAAAGGAACCATTACACCCGGGTTTATCAACACGCATTGCCACCTCGAATTATCGCACATGAAAGGCTTGGTTGCAACGGGAACGACGCTGATTCCGTTCATCACGGGCGTCGTGACGAAGCGAGCGGCGGCAGCAAAAGTGATTCTGAAAGCCATCGAAAAAGCCGAAAATGATATGCTCAAAAGTGGCATTGTGGCGGTCGGTGATATCTCAAATACACCCGATACGTTTGCCCAAAAAGCGAAAGGAAGGCTCCGTTATTACACATTTATCGAGATGTTTGATTTTCTACAAGAGCAAAATACGGACGCTGAATTTGAAAAATACCGCGCCGTTTATGAAGCATTGCCGCTTGCGAAAGGCAGTCGAAAATCGGTTGTTCCGCACGCACCGTACTCGGTTTCACGCAAATTATTCTCAAGAATCAACGATTTGAACGCAAAATCGGGCATTACGGTGAGCATTCACAACCAAGAAACGCAGCCCGAACAAGACTTGTTTTTGCGAGGCGAAGGTGGTTTTTACGATTTTTATGGCAAGTTTGGTATCTCACTCGACGGCTTTGTGGCACCGAAAGAGACGGCAATTCATTATGCTTTGAAAAATATGGACCCCTCAGTACAAAGCCTATTTGTTCATAATACGTTGACCTCGAAAGCGGATATTGAAGCGGCGCAAAATTGGTCGCCAAATGTCTATTGGGCAACGTGTCCGAATGCGAATTTGTACATCGAAAATCGATTGCCAAACTATCAAAATTTCTTGGATACGAACGCCCGCATGACGATTGGAACGGACAGTTTGACGTCGAATTGGCAGCTATCCATAATCGAAGAAATGAAAACAATTCAACGTTTTCAAAGCTATGTGCCACTCGATATTTTGCTAAAATGGGCAACTTTAAACGGCGCCGAAGCCTTAGGTTTTGCCGATACTTTGGGGAGTTTGGAGGTCGGAAAAACGCCTGGATTGGTACTTTTGGATATTCAAAATGGTCAAGTACTGAGGGGTGGTAAATTGAATGTAAAGTGACTTTTAGGTCGCTACTTGCTGCGAAATAAGGTTGTAAATCTCTTGATTTGGGCCAATTATTAATTTACTCCGCGACCTGAAGGTCGCGTTACAAACATAAATAAATGTCGAATAAAAATCCATTTTCACTTGAAGGCAAAGTTGCCATTATTACGGGTGCATCGAAAGGCATCGGCGAATCAATTGCGCGGGCTTATGCCCTTGCGGGCGCGAAAGTTGTGGTCAATAGCCGCAAACAAGAAGCGGTTGACGAGGTTGCGGCGGCAATAAATGCCGAAAATACGGCTTATACTGAGGGGTCTCCTTCGGCGATTGGCGTTGCGGGTCAAGTGGGCAATGTGGCTGATTGTCAAAAAATATTCGATGCGGCAATGGCTGCCTTTGGTCGTGTGGATATTATTGTGAACAACGCGGCGTCAAATCCCGTTTTTGGACCCGTTGAACAGACCGATGACCGTGCATTTAACAAAATCATGGAGGTGAATGTAAAGGCGCCTTTCGAACTCGCGAAACTGTGTTTGCCCGTGATGCAAGCGAACGGCGGCGGCTCAATTGTCAATATTTCGAGCATTGGTGGTGTGTCGCCCGAGAATTTTTTGGGCATTTATTCGGTGTCAAAAGCGGCGTTGATTTCACTCACGAAAGTGATGGCACGCGAATGGGGCAAGTACAATATACGCGCAAACGTGATTTGTCCTGGACTGATTCAGACGAAATTTAGCGAGGCTTTGTGGGCAAACGATAAGATTTTGCAACACGTATTGGAGAAAGTCCCGCTCAATCGCGTGGGGCAACCCGACGAGATTTCAGGTTTAGCTTTGTTTTTGGCATCCGATGCGGCGGGCTACTGCACAGGCAGCGTGTTTATGGCAGACGGCGGTTACTTGGTATAATTATCGCATAATGACGAAAAAACGCCCATTTTGATAAGCTATTAGCGCGAAGGCTTTTTTTTTCGGGTCGGATAGTATTTCTTTGCACGGCTTTTTGAGCAATTCGCTTAAAAGAAAGGAATTCCAAATTTCAAATTCCAAATTTCAGACAGTAAATGGGTTGTAAACAACGCATGACTATTTGGAATTTGGAATATGAAATTTGGAATATTTTTAATGTATGATTAAAAGATTTTTTCAACCAATTTTTCTTTAAAAAACAGATTTCCAACTTAATACAAATCTTAATTTTTTAGAATAAAAAAATACGAACCAAGAACATGGCTCTGATTCAGAAAATTCGTGGAATGTCAGGTTTAGTCCTGATTTTGATGTTTACAGCAATTTTTTCCTTCATCGGAATGTTGATTATGCAAGACGCTAACCCGGGCGGCGGTCCTACGACAAGCCTGTTTGGTAGTGGGACGACCTTGGCAAAAGTGGCGGGTCAAACCCTTGATATTAAAGACCTTGAGCGCATTGCGGAGATGAAATACCGCAACAACAGCGGTGATTTGCAGGTGCGCAACAGCCTTTTCAATCAATTTGTTGAAAATGCACTCGTTACCAAAGAAGCAGCGGCGGCGGGTCTTGGCGTGAGCAGAGACGAATTGCTTGACCTTGAATTTGGTGAGAACATCAGCCCAGCTATCATGCAAAATCAAGCATTTGCGAACCCACAAACGGGTCAAGTTGATTTGTCGCAATTGCAACAAATCAAAAAAGCTATTTCAGACAATACAATGCCTTTAGACGGTAAAAAATATTGGGCTGAAATCGAAAAAGAGGTCATCAAAGAGCGTTTGCAAGCGAAGTTAACAAACATCATGACCAAAGGCATTTATACGCCGTCGTGGTTGGTCGATGAAAGCTACAACGAATTGACGCAACCGATTGATATGCAGGTCGTTAAGGTGCCTTTCACGGCTGTGGAAGACAAAGACGTGACGGTAACGGATAGCGATATTTCGGCATACATGGCAGAAAACAAAAGCCGTTTCACGGCGGAGGAAGAGACGCGGACGGTTGAATTCGTTAGTTTTGACGTGACGCCTTCTGTATCGGACTCAAATAAATTGCGCGATAGACTCAATCTTTTGAAAGCAGATTTTAGAGCGACAACCAAAGATTCGCTTTTTGCGGTGACAAATGGTGGCGGTTATGCCGACCAATATTCTAACAAAGAAGGCGTTGGCGCTATCAAAGATTCCGTTGGTTTGGCGTCAATCGGCACCGTTTTCGGACCTTACGTTGAGGGCAAGTCGTTTATGATGACCAAATTATTGGACCGTCGCAACGCACCTGACTCAGTTCGTAGCCGTCATATTTTGATAAAAGGTGAAGGCGCTCAAAAAACGGCGGACAGTTTGAAAGCTATTGTTGAAGCAAACTCAGGCGCTTGGGATTCGTTGAACATGAAATTTTCGACCGACCCGACGGCGCAAATGAAAGGTGGCGACCTTGATTATCAACCAAACGGTAAGTTCGTTCCAGAATTCAACAACTTGCTTTTCTACAAAGCAACGCAAGGAAAATATTACACAGTTGCCAGCCAATTCGGTGTGCATCTCGTGCAAGTGACGGGCATAAAAGTGGGTAAAAACGAAGCACGTTACAAGATGGCGTTCATCCGTGAAGCCATTTTGCCAAGCTCAGAAACCGACAAAACAGCGCGTAACAAGGCGGATGATTTGTTGTTGTCGAGCAAATCGCTTGAAGATTTGAAGAAAAACGCGGCGGTAAAAAATATTCCATTGGTTCCTGCTCCCGCTTTCCGCGAAAATGACGCGCAATTGGGCGCATTTGGTGCGGCTTCGGGCGCGCGTCAATTGATTCGTTGGGCTTACGAAGCAAAAGCGGGCGACCGTAACAAAGAAGTTATTTCGATTCAACAACAAGGCGAACCTTTCGTTAGTCAATACGTTTTGGCGGGTTTGAAATCGGTTCAACCTAAAGGTTTACAATCGGTAGCAAACGTTCGTGAGCAATTGACGCCGATGGTTAGAAATCGTAAAAAAGGTGAGATTCTGAAAGCAAAAATCGGTACTGTAAGCGATTTAAACGCTTTGGCTGCGCAATACAATACGAAAATTGACACGGCAGTTGGCGTGACTTTCAACGCGAACTTTGTGCCTAACTTGGGTCAAGAGCCGAAAGTTATGGGCGTTGCATTCTCAACGGCGGTCAACAGCATCTCGGCACCAATTGTTGGCGAAAGCGGCGTGTGTGTGTTGAAAGTTGTAAACAAGCAAACGTTGACAAATTCACCCGTTGACAAAGCCATTTTGCGCCAACAAGCAGCCGCTAATGTCAAGCAAATGGCGCGTGGTTATTTGATTAAAACATTGAGAAAAGAGAACGATGTTACGGACAATCGCTCGAAATTTTTCTAACAAAAACGATTACAAACAATAGTTTTCTAAAAAATGACCGCCTTACTCGATAACGAAGTAAGGCGGTTATTTTTTTGAATGAAAAAAGGACCCCTCAGTATAAACAGCATTTTTTGGTCAAAATGGACAAAAATAGCATTTATACTGAGGGATCCTTTTTTATAAACGCACCTAAAAGCGAGAATATTTTTTTAGGATTCAAATGAAATTACTTCCCGCTCAACGCGTTTTAGGCTTAGAATTTGATTGTTATAATCACCGTTTAGACGTCATTCTGCAACGCCTAAATCATGCGTAAACGACGCGTAAACGTGTAAAAAAGACATTCTTATTTGTTATAACAAAAAAGAATATCCTTTAATTACCCTTTCCCTACTTGCATTTCTAAGAAATATACGCCTACTTTTGCGGCGCATGAAACAATTTTATAGTATAAGAAAATTACATTTATCACTAAAGTCATTAGACAACAAAACTTAAAACATGAATGTTACAGTAGTTGGAACAGGTTATGTCGGTCTCGTAACTGGCACTTGCTTTGCCGAAACGGGCAACCACGTTATTTGCGTGGACATCGACGCCCGCAAAGTTGAGCGGATGAAAAACGGCGAAATTCCCATTTTCGAACCCGGTTTAGACCTTCTTTTTGAGCGAAATACCAAACAAGGGCGTTTACATTTCACCACCGATTTGGCGGCTGCCATCGAGAAAGCTCAAATCATTTTCCTCGCATTGCCGACGCCTCCAGGCGAAGATGGCTCCGCAGATTTATCCTATATTTTGGGTGTTGCACGCGATTTATCTAAGATTATTAAGGACTACAAAGTTATTGTTGACAAAAGTACGGTTCCCGTTGGCACATCGGAAAAAGTTCATGCGGCTTTGGCGGAACACCTTGACCCAAGTCTTTTCGACGTCGTTTCTAATCCTGAATTTCTCCGCGAAGGCGTTGCCGTTGACGATTTTATGAAGCCCGACCGCGTTGTGATTGGTTGCAATTCTGAAAAAGCGCGCAAGGCGATGAAGCAATTGTATGAGCCGTTTGTGCGTCAAGGCAATCCCATTTATTTCATGGACGAGCGCTCGGCAGAAATGACCAAATATGCAGCAAATTCGTACCTCGCGATGCGTATTTCTTACATGAATGAGATTGCAAACCTTTGCGAATTGGCGGGTGCAAACGTCGATATGGTGCGCGTGGGCATGGGCAGCGACAATCGGATTGGCAAGCGCTTTTTGTTCCCGGGCATCGGTTACGGCGGCTCGTGTTTTCCAAAAGACGTGCAAGCATTGGCCATGACGGCGGATCAATTTGACTACGATTTCAAGATTTTGAAGTCCGTTATGACCATAAATGACATCCAAAAGACGCGTTTGCCCGACAAAATCATGAAGTATTTCAATAATGACGTTAAAGGTAAAACATTCGCATTGTGGGGTTTGGCGTTCAAACCAAACACCGATGATATTCGCGAAGCACCCGCTTTGGACATCATCAACACGCTCTTAATGGGCGGTGCAACCGTTCAAGCGTTTGACCCTGAGGCGATGGCGAATGTGGAACGCATTTATGGCGAAAAGGTATCTTTTGTTAAGGACGAATACGCGGCGATTGAAAACGCCGATGCGCTGATTATCGCTACGGAATGGGGTTTGTTCAGAACGCCTGATTTCGAGAAATTGGCTAATTTGACAACCAAAGCCATTTTCGACGGGCGTAATTTATACGACGTTGAAGGCATGAAAGGCAAAGGTTTCCGCTACGAAAGTATCGGTCGCGAAATTGTTGAGGGTTAAAAAAGGACCCCTCAGTATTTTTGTTTTTCGGTAGAAAAAATCCGTTCCAATGTCCATTGGAGCGGATTTTTTTTATCGACAAAAAACCACGCCCGCTGTACTTTCGTATATCCTTGCAACAATGTGGTAATCAAATCTTTAACGCCGTGTTTTTTTACTTAACACATATCGTCTCGCAATACATAAAAAAGAAAAACCTATGTGACCTATGTGCCTATGTGTTAAACTCAAAAAAACGGCAAAAATTCACCTATAACGATGAAAAAATTAGCGTATCCAGCCTTAATTGTTGCTTTGCTCGCAACGCTTGGTTTTGTTTATAAAAATTATGAACAAAAGAAAAACAGCATTCCGACGCTGCAAAATCGCTCGGAAAAACAGACCGTTTCGACGGGTTCGGAATGGCTCAACACTAAAAAAGCCATTGAAAGTTTGCTCGACCAAATTCGCCGACATCCCGATGATATTAAAGCTAAATTGCAATTGGCGATGGCTTACGTTCAAGAAAGTCGCGTCACGGGCAATCACGCCTACTACGACGAAGCGGCGTTCAAATTGGTGAGCCAAGTTTTGGAACGCGAGCCGACAAATTACGACGCGCTGTGCGTGAAAACCACGATTTTGCTCTCGCAACACCATTTTGCGGACGCTTTGACGGCGGCAAATGATTTTTTGAAATTATATCCCGCCGCCGCTTTTGGCTACGGTTTATTGACGGACGCGCATTTGGAATTGGGCAATTATGCCGAAGCTATTGCGGCGTGCGATAAGATGAACGCGATTCGCCCCGACTTGCGTTCGTACAGCCGTGCGGCCTATTTGCGGGAAATTCACGGAGATTACGTAGGAGCAAAAGATGCTATGTTAATGGCTGTCAAGTCGGGCGTGCCTGCTTTGGAGCAAACTGAATGGTGCCGTGTTCAGTTGGGACACTTGTACGAAAAAACGAATGACTTGAAACAAGCCGAAGAATTGTACCAGCAATCCTTAGTTTTGCGACCCGATTATGCCTACGCTTTGGCGGGAATGGGTCGTTTGGCGATGAAAAAAGGCAATTATACTGAGGGGTCTTCTTTTTTTGAAAAAGCGGCTGCGCAAACGTCTGATTTCGATTTTCAAGAAAATATTATTGAGTGTTTAGAAAAAATCGACCCTTCAAAAGCGAAAATAGCGGCGCAAAATCTCATCACAGAACTCCAAAAGCACGCAACGGACGAAAAGGCTGCCGCCGAAAAAGGGCATTATGCCGATAAAGAATTGGCGTACATTTACCTCAAATTGGGTGATACAAAATTGGCACTCGAACACGCAACCCGCGAATGGTTGCGCCGTCCCGAAAACATCGAAGCCAATGAATGTTTGGCGTGGGTTTATTTCAAAAACAATGATTTTCCGCAAGCGAAAATGTACATGGAGCGCGCTTTGAAAACGAATTCAAAGGAACCGATTTTATTAGAACGCAAAGCGCAAATAATGGCGAAGAATTAATCATAAAACGTCGGCGAGGTTTGAAACCTCGCCGACGTTAAAATATAAAAATGATGAATCCACAAAAAATAGGACCCCTCAGTATAATCGCGTTTTTCGCGCTAAAAACGCCCATTTCTGCGCATACCGTCAATTATGCTCTTGAAGGAAAACCGACAAGTGACGTTTTTAGCTACTATGTAAAACTCGGTTTTGAACACATCATTCCGTTGGGTTTAGACCATATTTTATTCGTCGTTGGGTTGTATTTATTGAGTCCAAAATTGAAGACAATTATTTGGCAAGCGACCGCTTTTACGGTTGCCCACACGATAACGTTGATACTCAGTATGAAAAACATCATTGTCGCGCCGCCCGATATTGTTGAGCCGATTATTGCCTTGTCGATTGTTTTCATAGCCGTAGAAAATCTTATAACTTCGACGCTTCAACCGTGGCGAATTGCGCTCGTTTTTGCCTTCGGATTGGTGCATGGATTGGGTTTTGCGTCCGCTTTAAACGAATTAGGGATTCCGCGTGATGCGTTTTTCAGCTCACTGCTGTCGTTCAACGTTGGCGTAGAATTGGGGCAAATCAGCGTGATTTTGTTGTGTTATGTGCTATTTGGACGCTGGTTTTCGGAACGCGACTGGTATAAATCACGGGTCGTTGTGCCGATGTCGTTGGGTATTGCGGCGATTGCGGTATTTTGGACGATTGAACGGATATTTATGTAGCAAGTAACGCGACCCTAAGGTCGCGCTACAATCACAAATTTTAAGTAATGGAAAAAGATTATTTAAACAGCGTTAAAAAGCAATTTGAGTACTACAAAATGCTTGGCGACAAGACGTTTTTACAATTGTCAGATGATGATTTTTTTTGGCAATTTAACGAAGAAAGCAACAGTATTGCCATGATTGTCAAGCACTTACACGGCAATATGTTGTCGCGTTGGACTGATTTTCTAACCACGGATGGTGAAAAAGAGTGGCGCAATCGAGATGAAGAATTTGGAGGATTGATTACGACTAAAGAAGCAGTCGTAGCCGATTGGGAAGCTGGTTGGTATTGCCTTTTCAACGCACTTAATTCATTGACGGACAATGATTTAGCGCGCATTATTTACATCCGAAACATGGGTCACACGGTCTTAGAAGCCATCAATCGGCAATTGGCACATTATCCGTATCACGTCGGTCAGATTGTTTTTATTGGTAAAATGTTAGCGGAGGGAAATTGGCAATCGTTGTCGATTCCGAAGGGAAATTCTAATCAATACAATGCAGAAAAGTTTTCAAAACCTAAACGCCGACGGCACTTTACGGATGAGTTTTAAGCCATAAAAAAGAGTAGTTTTTTACTGAATTAAGTCCATCAATTTATTAGACTTGTTGTCAGTTGATTATCAACGGTTTATAAAATGTGTTGACTCTACGAGTCAAGTAGAAAACGTTTTGTGTGTCTGTTACAAATATGTTGAGCCTAACGGCTCAATCAGACACTCACTAATTGTGAGCCGTTAGGCTCAACATATTTATAACGATATCAATTTAAGTCTCCTCAGTATTTGACTCGTAGAGTCAACACATTTCATAAACGATTGATTATCAATACACAAGGAGTCTATTGATTTCTTGAAAATAGGACCCCGCAGTATAAAGCCGTTTTTTATTCATTTTTGAATAAAAAACGGCTTTTCTGTATTAAAATTAATCTATTTATTTTTAGGTGATAAAGTAAATTTTTCTACTATTTCAGAAGCCGTTATTGTCTTCATTTTTGACTCATGTAAATACGTCAAAATCTCTTTGTAAATCCCCAAATACGCTTCAAACTTGAACGGCGCAAACTCTCGATTGTGCCATAAGAGACTCAAAATAGCGTCTTTACGATTGCTTTCAAAAAACGATATGATTGTTTCAGCGATTTTTGATGTCGGCATTCCCATGTAATATTCCATCGTTCCGTCCATGATATTGAGGGGCGTGACGACTAAATTCATGGCTTGTTTTTTCTCAAAATTATAAGGCGAAAAAGGCAAACCGTAGCTGTTTCTAAAGCCAAATTGCTCCGCAAAACCCAAACTTGCGTCCAAATCAACGCCCGCGTGTTCCATCGTTTGCCACGCTTCGGGCAGTTGAAATTTAAGAAAATGATAGCGATTTGATTGCGCTTGGTTTAAAGGCAATTTATTTAATTCCGAATTAAAATCAGAATGCGTTAATGCTGATTTATGCAGTCCAATTTCCGATTTGTGCGCTTTAATTCTGCCAAATAACTGCTGAATTTTATTGGATTTAACGTCATAATCCGCGTGAGTGACCCCCTCAGTATTGCGCCCTTTTTCGGTCAAAAAGAAGAAAGTTGACCGAATATCATAGTCAGAATGCAGCTTCAAAATGTCGTCAATATTGAACCACGCGGGACGCTGAATGGCTTCCAAATACAGCAAATGCAAGATTTTATCGAGCCTCAGATGCTTCGCTGCCCACAAGCCTTCGGTCTTCCAAGCATTGTGTAAACCGTCAATGTCGTG
>JAYUKJ010000794.1:0-2559 GCA_043764555.1 Saprospiraceae bacterium | reverse complement strand
GCTGAACCCGCCGTTGCGCTTGTCATTGGAACAGAAACTGAACCCGCTTGACCCGCCGTGCCGTTCGCTACAAATGTTCCCGTTGCCGATGCGCTGCCGCAATTGAAGGTGAATGTGGCGATTTGAGCCGATACTGTGGCGTTTGTTGAGCAAGTTCCTGTGCCTTGCGATGAGGTTATACTGAGGGGTCTCGTTCCCGCCGTTCCCGTGCCGTCGTAAGTGATTGGAACAGAAACAGACGTTTGTCCCGCCATTAATGTTGTCGTTAAACTGCCTGTGAAGCCCGTTCCTGTTATTGTGAAAGTGGCATCACCCGCCGTTGCGCTTGTCATTTGTACGGAGACTGAACCCGTTTGACCCGCCGTTGCGTTAGCGATAAATGTTCCCGTTACGGTTGGGGCGGTTGTACAATTAAAAGTGAATGTGGCAATCAAAGCCGATACTGTGGCATTTGTCGAGCAAGTTCCCGTGCCTTGTGACGAAGTGATACTGAGGGGTCTCGTTCCCGCCGTTCCCGTGCCGTCGTAAGTGATTGGCACTGAAACAGAGGCTTGTCCCGCCGTTAATGTCGTTGATAAAGTACCCGTAAAGCCCGTTCCCGTTATGTTGAAAGTTGCAGAACCCGCCGTTGCGCCCGTCATTGGAATCGTTACTGAACCCGTTTGTCCGCCCGTTCCGTTTGCTGCGAACGTGCCATTTACCGATGCTGACCCACAATTGAAGGTAAATGCACCGACACAAGACGTTGCTGTTACCGTGAAAGCGGTCGTTGACGTGCTGAAACAGTTGCCCGCTTGGTCGTAGAAAGCTGCGTAGTACGTACCCGCCGTTGCAAGGCTTGAATCGGCTATGCGGTTGGCATACGTAGGCGTTGCCGCCGTGTGCCACATCATGACCGTTCCGAAAGGTAAATTAGTCGCCGTTATTGTCCCTAAACTGTAGGTAACGGTTGGACACGTATTCGTTCCCGTGGTTGCTGAAAGCTGTGGTGCGCCCGTTGATGTGGCGTTGCAAGGCATTCCGCAAGTATTAATTGATACCACGATTGCCGCCGTTGGGCTGTAATCATTGGCGTTTGCATCGAAGAAAGCACCGTAATACGTTCCCGCATCTACTGAATTAGGATTTGCTAAGGTATTGATAGCCGTGGCAGGGCTTGCCGAGTGCCAAGTCAATGTTGTTCCCGAAGGCTGATTGCTCGCCGTGACGGTTGATAAATTGGCTTGGGTTGCAGGGCAAACGTTGTTGAGCGTTGCCGCAATATTTGGTGCGTTTGTACCTGCATTTGACGAAGGACACAAGGTAATTGTTACGACAATGCCGTTCGGCGAAGCGGGGCTGTAACACGCGTTTGCCGTTTCGTAATATGAAGCGTAATACGTTCCCGAAGCCGTTATTGCCGAAGGCGTCGCTACTTTATTCGCATTTGTTGCGGGTAAAGCGGTGTGCCAAGTAATGACTTTTCCCGAAGGAATCGCACCGTTAATGTGGGTTGTTAAATCCACCGTATTTGATGGACACGTATTGCTGACCGCAATATCCGCAGGGCAAGTTTCCGCCGTGACTGTTACGGAAGTCGTTGCTGCACCCGCCGTTGTGCCGCCGTAGCAAGCCTGTGCGACATTGTAGAATACGGCGTAATACGTTCCCGCCGCAACTGCCGTTGAATCAGCGACTTTATTAGCTGCCGTGGCTGGTGTGGCCGTGTGCCAAGTCAAAATAGAGCCGTTTGGTTTGTTGCCGACGGCAATGCTTGACAAATTAGCGGTTGTTTGCGGACACGCGTTTGTCAATGTATTCGATGCGAGGTTTGGCGCGTCTGCACCCGACCCACAGATGACCGATACTGAGGGGGTACACGTTCCCGTGCTGCCCGTTCCCGTTACCGTCAAAGATTGGCTTCTTGCGACGCCCGTTCCATCGTAAGTGATTGGAATGGCTACGGATGTTTGCCCTGCGGTCAATGCACCCGAATAAGAACCCGTGAAACCTGCACCCGTTACGGTGTAAGTAACCGAACCCGCCGTTGTTCCCGTCAAGCCGATGGTTAAAGTACCCGTTTGACCTGCGGTTGCGTTAGCGACGAATGTACCCGTTGATGTTGCGCTGGCGCAATTAAATGTATATGTGGCGACTGCACCGCCGATAATTACTGAGGGGGTACACGTTCCCGTTGCGCCCGTCGAAGTAACGGTTAAAGTTTGCGTTCTTGCCGCACCCGTGCCGTCGTAAGTGATTGGAACAGAAACAGACGCTTGATTTGCAGTTAAAGTTGTTGATAAAGTGCCTGTGAAACCCGTTCCCGTTACGGTGAAAGTGGCTGAACCCGCCGTTGCGCTTGTCAAAGGAATCGTTAAAGTTCCCGTTTGTCCCGCCGTTCCGTTAGCGGTAAATGTTCCCGTTGAACTTGCCGTTGCACAATTAAATGTGAATGTTGCGGGACAAGCTGTAATTGTTACCGTGACGCTTGCCGTTGAATCGCCGTTTCCAGAGAAGCAACCGTTGACGCCATCAAAGAAAGCCGCGTAATATGTACCCGCCAAGACCATTGTACTGTCT
>JAYUKJ010000793.1:0-2560 GCA_043764555.1 Saprospiraceae bacterium | reverse complement strand
GGCACGGACGCGGCGGTTGTATTCCCATATTTTTGAATATTATTCCACACTTGGTCGTCGCGCAAACGCAATGTTTTTTGAACAAATTGAGAAATTCGGAGGTTCGCTTGGTGCGGAATCAACATATCAATATCCGACACTTCCAAACCCGTTGCCGTCAAGGCTTCTTTGATAACCTCGGGGAATTTCTGAACCGCCATTTTGAAGACAAATTGGCCCTCCATATTCGGATACGTTTGAGCATTGTCCATCATGTGTTGCGTCAGAAATATGCCGCCATACGTATCATCGGGAAAACCAAAGTCAACAGATTCGCCCATTTTATCAAAATGATAGCCGCCGTGAGAGCCCGGATTTATATATGCCAATTTTTCTGCGTGCGTACCGTCGCTGTGAAGTTTGGTTGTTAGGATCCCTTGATTTTCTTTTTCCGTCGGTTGAACCACGACCGCACCCGCGCCATCTCCGAAAATAACAGTAACATTACGTCCGCGTGTCGTGAAATCGAGACCCATCGAATGCATCTCGGCACCAACGACCAAAACGTTTTTATACATACCCGTTTTTACGAATTGGTCAGCAATCGACAATGCATAGATAAAACCCGAGCATTGGTTGCGAATATCAAGTGCGCCGATTTCAGTCTTTGTGATGCCCAATTCGCGTTGCAACAAAACGCCGCAACCTGGGAAATAATAATCGGGTGAAAGCGTGGCAAAGACGATGAAATCCACGTCATTTGCCGTGATTCCTGCGCGCTCAATGGCGATTTCAGCCGCCCGTGCGCCCATTGTTGTGGTCGTTTCGTGGTGTTTTTTGCCATACCGACGCTCCCGAATGCCCGTGCGTTCTTGGACCCATTCGTCGGTGGTTTCCATGACTTGAGAAAGGTCGCCGTTTGTCACGACGTTTGACGGTAGATATTTACCGATGCCTGCAATTTTTGAACGTAGCATTTTGCGCTGTTGGATTTTAGTATTGAATAAAGTTTGATGCCTTTTAAAAAATAAAGCCGAAAGTAGAAAACTTTTGAAAACCTTAAACGCAAGTTCCCTAATTTCGTTTAATAAAATTCAGAAGGAAGGCGAATAACGGATTTTCAAACGAATTTTCACGCTAATTAAGGCGAATTTCACGAATTACAAGATTTTTTTTATTGATTATGGCTCAACTCATCGAATGCGTTCCCAATTTTAGCGAAGGAAAAGACCCCTCAGTAATTCGGCAGATTAGCGCCGCAATTTCATCCGTTGACAGCGTAAAATTGCTGCATATCGACGCAGGAATCGCCGCAAACCGCACGGTTATGACGTTCGTTGGTCCGCCCGAAGCCGTTGTTGAAGCCGCTTTTAGAGCGATTAAAACTGCTGCCGAGTTGATGGATATGCGCCAACAAACGGGCGAGCATCCACGCATCGGCGCAACGGATGTCTGCCCTTTGGTGCCAATTTCTAACATTAGTCTGGCAGAAACCGCGGCGTGGGCGCAAAGGCTCGCCGAGCGCGTCGGAGGCCCCCTCAGTATTCCCGTGTTTTTGTACGAAGCGGCGGCAACACGACCCGAACGGCGCAATTTAGCGACAATTCGCGCGGGAGAATACGAAGGTTTGGCAGAAAAAATGCGAGAAGAAGCGTGGCTACCCGATTTCGGACCAACTATTTTCAATGCTAAAACGGGCGCAACTGTCATTGGTGCGCGTGATTTTTTGGCCGCTTACAACGTGAATTTGAATACAAAAAGCGCAAAAATGGCTAATTCTATCGCTTTTGACGTGCGCGAACGTGGGCGAGTTTTGATGGATAAAAATGGAGAAAAAATATTGGATTCAAGTGGTCAACCGCTGCGGCAAACGGGAATGTGCAAATCCGTGAAAGCAATTGGTTGGTTTATTGCAGAATATAATTTGGCACAAGTGTCGATGAATGTAACCAATTTAAGCGATACACCGCTGCATATTGCCTTTGAAGCGTGTTGCCTATCGGCGAAAAAGCACGGACTAAAAGTGACGGGTTCGGAACTCATCGGCTTGCTGCCAAAGTTCGTTTTGATGGATGCAGGACGCTATTTTTTGAAAAAAGCAAGGCGGTCAACAGACCTTTTAGACGGGAAAATACTGGATTTTGCCGTTAAATCGCTTGGTTTAGATGCTTTGAAACCGTTTAATCCTAAGGAAAGAATTATTGAGTATTTGATGGGCGATTTTTAAAAAACCTTTTGGAAAATTTTAAACTTTCCAAAGGTGTAATGCGTTCAAAATCAGTTTTTTATGACGAAAAGAAGACCCCTCAGTAGATAGTCAAGCTAATAGTGTCGGGTTGTAAAAAACGTCGGCGAGGTTTAAAACCTCGCCGACGTTGAATTCGTTGATATTATCCAAAAATAAACCCGACGGTATTAACTTGACTGACTACTGAGGGGTCCTTTAGAATTTGGGATGCTTGAAATTTGGCATCTAAAGTGTTCCTTCAAAAACTATTCCGACATGAGTTTTTTTACAAAATCGTCGAATTCCTTTTTAAAATCAGCATATTTACTGGTCGCAGGGCCATCAAAACCCGTG